>JACCSL010000535.1 GCA_013812995.1 Ardenticatenales bacterium
CCCGAAATCGGGAGAGGGGACACGGAGCGAAGCGACGTGGGGGAGAGGGCTCGCATGGCACGCTTCCCGATCTTCCATACCACATATTCCGTCAGAAGCAGGTACGTTTTACGTTTTATCTCCTAAATAACATGTATAAGAAGAATCAATCACCATGAAATCTACCAACTTGCGCACCCATATCAGGCGCTTTGTTTTGCCGCCTGCCAGCTCAATCCAGCGCCGCCCTACGGACGTTATCTACTTTATCCTGGGCGCAGTGGTGCTCTTTAGCACCTCACTGATTCTCTTTGCCACGCGCGGCCATTTCGAGGTGTTGGACTTGGATCTCTTTCGACTCATCAACGCGCTGCCCGATTCCATCGCTCAGATCGCATGGGCGCTTATGCAGGCAGGCTCGCTGGCGGCAGTTCCCATCGTGGTGCTGCTGGCTCTGCTGGCCGGGCGGGTGTTCCTGGCCCGAAACCTCCTCGCGGGGGGGCTGGCCGCCTGGGTGTTGAACAAGGTCGTGAAGGTTCTCGTGAACCGGGGCCGCCCCGGCGACCTTCTGGAGGAGGTCATCGTTCGCGGGGGCACAGCAGAGGGGCTGGGCTTCCCCTCGGGCCATGTCACCGTGGCAGCGGCACTGGCAACCATCGCCTCGCCCTATCTGAGCCGCCGCGTGGCCTGGTTGAGCTGGCTGCTCGTGGGCCTCGTGGCACTGGGGCGCATCTACGTCGGCGCACACTTCCCCATCGATGCGATTGGCGGTGTGGCACTGGGTGTCATGCTTGGCGCGCTGACAAACCTGCTGCTTGGGGTGCCGCACGAGGACCTGGCGCAGCAGCATATCCGCGAGGGGTTCAAGGAGTATGGTATTGAGTTGAAGGACGTGGTACCCGTCAGCGATGATGCGCGCGGCTCGCGGCCCTACTTTGCGAAGGCGATGGATGGTACAGAGTATTTCGTCAAGCTGCTGGGCACCGAGCACCGGAACGCGGATTTTCTCTTCAAGATCTGGCGCTCGCTCTTCCTGAAGAATGTGGTCAACAGCGCCCCCTTCCTCACGCCCAAACAGCAGGCAGAGCACGAGGCATACCTGACCCTGCTCGCCCGAAGCCATGAGGTTCGTACCCCCGAGGTGGAGTTCGCGGCGCGCGTCGGCGATGCTTATGCCCTGCTGGTGCAGAAGCGTGTGCGTGGCGAGACGTTGACCGAGGCAAGCACCCTCGACGACGCGCTCATGACGGAACTCTGGCAGCAGGTCAAGCAGCTGCACGAGGCGAACATCGCCCACGGCGACCTGCGCCTGGCGAATATCCTGGTGGACGAGCAGGGCAAGCCCTGGCTGATTGACTTTGGATTTGCCGATGGCGGCGTTGGCCCGACGGAGCTATCCCAGGACAGCGCGCAGCTTCTGGCCTCGCTGGCCAAGGTCGTTGGCCCGGAGCGGGCCGTGGCGAGTGCGCTGGCTGTGCTAGGCGCTGAGGCGGTACGCCAGTGTGTGCCGGGTATGAAGCCCGTCGCTCTCTCCTCGGCCACTCGCGCCGATCTCAAGGAGGAGCCCGACCTGCTGGACAATATCCGCGAGGAAGTGATCAAGCAGACAGGCAACGACATTGAGGAGGAGCGCTCGGTTCTGCGCATCGAGCCGAAGAGTGTGCTCTGGGTCGTTGGTCTGGGGATCGGCGTCTATCTGCTTTTGCCGCAGATTGGTGAGCTTGGGCAGGTGGTGGAGCTGTGGAAATCCTTGGACTTCCCCTGGCTGGTGGCCGGGCTGGTCACCTCGGCGCTGACCTATGTCATGGCGACGGTAACACAGTTCGGCGCGCAGCAGGCCAAGCTGCCCTTCTGGCCGACCTTCCTGGCCCAGTTTGCCGCGAGCTTTGCCAACCGCTTCGGTCCGCGTGGCATCGGCGCGGCGGTGCTGCTGGAGCAGTATCTGGAGAAAATGGGGCTCAAGCGGCGCAGTGCCATCACCTCCCTTACCCTGAAGACAGTCGCAGGAATCATCGTTCATGTCGTCGCTATGCTGCTGACCATTTCCTGGCTGGGGCTGGAAAATGTCGAGTTGCTGGACAAGATCGAGATGTGGCACCTCTGGCTACTCCTGACGATTGTGGTTGCTGCGCTCGCCTATGTTTTCAGCTCATCGGAGCGCACCGAGAAAATCAAATATTCCGCGAAAGGAGCCTGGCGCGACCTGGTTGCCACGCTGAAACAGCCCCGCAAGGCGCTGCAACTCTGCGGGGGGGCCGTGGGCATGAATCTCTTCTACATGGCGACCTTCCTTTTCAGCATGTGGGCGCTTGATGTCGATGTCTCACCTCTGACGGTTGCAGCAGTGTATCTCGCCGGGGAAATCATTGGCTCGGCTAGTCCCACCCCGGGCGGTATCGGCGTGCTGGAGGGAGCCTTCGTGGCCGGGTTCAAGGCATTTGGTATCTCCTCGGAGGCGGCGGTGGCGGGGGTGCTGCTCTACCGCCTGCTGACCTTCTGGCTTCCCATCCTGCCAGGCTTTTTCGCCTTCCACTATATGCAGGACAAGGAGTATATTTAAAACTATCAGTAACAACTTAAGGTTTTGAGCCGACTGTCAAATCACAATTGGGCGAGCTTTCTCTCTAAGAGCGCCATCCCACTGAAGCAATTTGTCACAAGTTTAACCCGTGCATTTCTTGTGACCTTCTGGTAGTACCCTGGCGGACCCTTGTTCATGCTCAATTTACCAAAAGGCCCCAGGCTAGCCTGCCGCCTAATGCCCCATACCGCCTTTGGCATCGCAGAATGACGGGTTGCTCGGACCGCATTTGACAGACAGCCAGTTTTCTTAAGTTGTTACCGATGCTGTTACCCCGATACACCTGGTTGTTTGCCCTGGTTTCACGGGGGGCAGAGGCGAGCATCCGCAATGAGCTGTGGCAGTGGTCTGGATATGCCCTCCGCCCAGGTCGCCGCAAACGGGGCAGGGTTCATCTCCGCGCGCGCCGCCTGAATGATGCGCTCCCGAACAGGCACAAGTTCGGGGAGTAACGGGGCCGCTGCACCTCTCAACTGCTCCATCGCCCCCGCCAGGAGGCGCAGCGCGGCCCCAGGGGTCTGGAGGAACCCCGCGAGGGCGATCAGACTGTATGCCAGGCCGCTCTTGATATCGAGCTCCATCGCCAAGCGCAGACTCTCCTGGCCGCGCTCCCAGCCCAGCCGGGGCTCGCCCCGCGCAGCGGCCACGAGCGCGGCACAGAGGAGCAGGCGAGCGCTATGCCAACGAACGGGTACTTTTTCTTGTAGTAGATGCAGGCTCTCGGTGATGGCGCGCTCGGCGGCCTCATGTTGGCCCAGAGTGTAGGCCCCCAGACCCTGGCTACCGAGCACCTCTGCCAAAAGCCAGGGGTCCGCCAGCTCCCGTGCTATGAGGGCCCCTTCTTCCAGGGTGCTCCACCCTAGCCCGCTCTCCCCCTGCTGAATCATCGCCAGCCCCAGGTAACCGCTGGCGATGGCGAGGCAGCGTTTGTCCCCGATCTTCCGCGACAGAGCCACGCTCTCTGCCGCGATGGTGCGCGCCACGTCGTAATCGCCTGCCTCATAGGGAATCTTGAAGATATATCGAAGCAGGCGGGCGATTTTTCTTTTTTCTCCGATTTGCCGGAGCAGTGCGAGACTTTCCTGGTAGAGCGTCCAGGCCATCGTGGGGTTGCCCTGAAAGTAGGCAATGGCCCCCAGATTGAGAAGGGAGTCGCTCATTCCTGCTTGCTCTCCGAGGGTACGGCGTAGCGCCAGGCTCTCCTCGCATAGCGCCTGGGCCAGGGCATACTCTCCCTGCCACAGCCAGAGACCCCCCAGGGAATCCAGCGCCCGACTAAGCCTGACCTGGTCGCCAAGCAGCGCATACCCATGCCGGGCCTGCTCGAAACACTCTAGGGCCTCCTGGTAGCGCCAGCGAAAATAGAAGAAGGAGCCAAGCATCTGCTGGCAGTGTGCCTCTTCCACGAGTGGTGGGCTATCGGAGCCTGATTGGCGGATGAGATGCAATGCCTGACGATAGGACTCCTCCGCGTGATGCCACTCCCCGATGACCTCCAACACCATCCCCTGCTTGAGGAGGATGTCGATCTGCTGCGGTTCCGCCAGCAGGGGGAGCAACTGTTGGTAATAGTCCAGGGCGGCGAGATTGGCATACGCCGCTCGTGCTCGCTCTGCGGCTAATCTATACCAGGGGGCGGCCTGCGCCCGCTCCCCGGCCTGCTCATAGTGTTGAGCGAGGAGGCCCGCGTACTGCTCGGCTTGAGCGCGCCCCTGCGCGTTAAGCCAGTCGGCAGCGCGGGCGTGGTAGAGACGACGTTGCGGCTTGAGAAGGCTCTCGTAGGTCACATCGCGCAGTAGGGCATGCTTGAACAGGTATTCCCTGGCCCCCGCGAAGGTCGAGACCTCATGCTGGTAGAGGAGTTCGCGTTGGCGCAGGTGCATCAGGGTCTGGTGGACCTGCGCCTCCTCCTGCTCGGCCAGGTAGCTGACGGCGCTATCCCAGAAGACGCGCCCCACCACGGACGCCTGCTGAAGCAGCGCGCGCTCGTCGGCTGGCAGGGCCTCCAGGCGCGCCTGGAGCACCCCGGTCAGGGTGGGTGGTACCCGCACGTCGGCCAGACGCGCGGGGTCGGCCTGCCAGCCATCGGTACCGGGGAGGATGACCCGTTCCTCGATGAGCATCTTGACCAGTTCCTCGACATAGAAGGGATTGCCCTCCGCGCGCTCCACAATCAGCGCCCGCAGGGCCGGTGGGATCTCGGGCAGTTTCTGGAGCACCTCGTCTACCAGCTGGTGGGTCTCCTGCGTGGGGAGGGGGGCCAAATGCAGCCGGTGGTGGCCAGCGTACGGCTGCCCCTCGCCCCAGTCGGGGCGACGCTCCAGGAGCGTGTGTCGTGCCGTTGCGACGAGAAGCAGGGGGAGGGCGCGGCATTCCTGGACCAGGTAGGCCAGGGTATCGAGGGAGGCGTCATCGGCCCAGTGCAGATCCTCCAGGAGCAGGAGGAGAGGGGCCTGCTCGCTCGCGCGGGTAAAGACGCGGCTCAGGTAGTAGCGCGCGCGGTCGCGGAGCTGCTTCGTATCCGCCACCATGCCCCGGAGGTGCGGACTGGCGGAAAAATCGAAGCCCAGCAGCTGCCCGATGAAGTGCGCCTTCATCTCCGCCTCGGGTTCGTCGCTCAGGAAGTCAAGCAGGCCCTGTACGAGCTTGGCGCGCGCCACCTCGGCCAGGTCACTGTCCTGAATCTGGAAGCGGAAGGCGAGCATGTCGCGCAGGAGGGCATAGGGGAGGCGCGTCATCTCCGGCGCGGTGCGCCCCTTGAAGAGCCAGAGCTCGTCCGGTGTGAGTTCCACCCAGCTGCGGAACTCGTAGAGTAGACGCGATTTGCCGACCCCCGCCTCCCCGATGACCGTCAGTGCCTGGCACATGTGGCCCGCGCGCACGGCACGCAGGGCCTGCTGGAGGTGCAGCAACTCCGCCGCGCGTCCGACCATGCGCGTCTCGATGCCCTCCACGCCGCGCGTACGCAGGTGGAAGGCGCGCGGCTTGGCGCGCTGCACCACGTAGACCTGCACCGGCTCGGCCTTGCCCTTGACACGGATCGGCTCCAGGGGCTCCACGTCGAACAGCCCGCGCACATGGCGATAGGTATCATGCGAGATGAGCACCCCGCCCACGGGTGCCGCTCCCTCCAGGCGACTGGCGAGGTTGACCGTGTCGCCCACCACCGTGAAGTCCTCGCCCAGGTAGCCCACCACCACCAGCCCGGTGTGGATGCCAATGCGCATCGCCAGCCGCAAGCCCCACTCGGGCTCCATCTCGTCATTCAGCGCCGCCAGCGCCTGCTGCATCTCCAGCGCGGCGCGAATCGCGTGCTCGGGGTCGTGCTCATGCGCGGTGGGGATGCCGAAAACCGCCATGACGGCGTCACCAATGTATTTCTCGATCCGTCCCCCGTGGCGGCGGATGGCGGGCGTGACCTCGTGAAAGTGACGGCTGGTGATGGCGCGCACCTCCTCGGGGTCGAGCCGCTCGGACATGGGGGTGAAGCCTGCCAGGTCTGCAAAGAGGATAGTGGCGTGCTTGCGCTGCTCGGGGGCGCGCTCTTGCTGGAGGGTGGCCAGTGTCGCGCGCATCGACCCCAGCGCGGCATCGACCACGGCATCCCCCAGCATGGCCCGCTGTGCCTCCAGCGCGGCGATGGCCTGCTCCAACTGTTCGCGTTCGTTCATACCCCACCCTCGCAGATAGCAGAGACAGCCATTGTGGGGGCTCCTCAGTCCCTCGTCAATCCCCGCACGAGATTCAGCAGGGACGGCAACCCTGCTATCTTGTGCGGGCAAGGGTAGTCGCGGGGGGGGGCGAGCCGATGCACTGGCGCTGGCGCGCTGGCGCGTGATGGCAATCTGCGGATTGCTATCGGATAAGACCACACATCGGCCAGGGGGTGGGGAGCTTTCAAGGGTAGGTTTT
>JACCSL010000537.1 GCA_013812995.1 Ardenticatenales bacterium
GCCTACTATGCCCTGGCTGCCCTAGACCTGCCGCCCTATGCCACCCCCCAGAGTTGGACCTATGATGCCTAGTGGCTACTCCAGCAGCAGCCGTAGCTGGCTCACCGCATAGGCCAGGTCCAGCAGCATCACCCCGATGCGCGTCTCGGGTTGGCACAGCACCGCCAGCGCGACATGATCGCTGACGCGCACGAAGGTAATCGGCCCCTCCACACCATTGATCAGTAGCAGTTCCAACTCCCCGCGTTTCAATTCTCCCACAATTCGCTCACCCAATGCCATCATCGCCGCCGCGCGCGCAGCCATATACTCGTCCTCAAATGGCTCGGGGAGGTCCGAGGCCACGGGTAGACCCTCAGCGGATAACAGGAGGGAGCCGATGACCGTGGGACACAACTGCCGCAGGAAACGTAGCTCTTTCTCCAGGTTCTGGATTTTGTAGGTGGAAGAGGTCGAGGGAGGGAGGGCACGGTACGTTGGCATGGCGCATAACCTTCCTTGATAGGCTGAGCGTCAAGAGATAGGCCAAATTATTAGCTGAGCGCCCCAGGGGGCCAAAAATCGTCAAAGAACGCGTCGGACTTGAAACAATTGACACACCAAGGGGTTGATAAGTTTAGAGGCTCTCCTTCTGCCAGGGCCTACCGTGCATCCCGGAGCATCTTGTAGCATGACTACAATGCTGCGGCCAATCTTCCTACCTCATAGGTACAAGGCGCTGCAACTCTAGGGACATATCAAGTAAGTGAGTTTTTAGTTGAGAATCAAAGGATTATGATGATGAACCGACTTACAAATAGCCATTGGCCCGCCATTATAGTAAGCACCTTTGGCGTTCTTTCGCTAATATTATTTGTAGCAAAGTATATCAGAGAGCAGGAAGATGCACCTTTGGCCGATAGTGTGATAATGATCGGACTCGTTGCTGCTCCAATTGTATTCTATTGGATTATTGTCGCTGCTATCTTGATCAAGAGTGATTTTAGCAAAAGGACAAACCGTATCCTTCAGATAGTTTCTATGAGCATCGTTCTGGTTTTAATAGCCCTACTTTTCCTTTTGCCTTTGGACTCCTCCATCATTGATGAAATGAATTTAGCCCATGAGTTCATGGTCATGTCGACTTGTACTTTCGGCATGGTGAGCTATCTGTGGCCCTCAGCCCGCTAATCTTGCCCCGCGTGCCAGAGGCGTAGTAGAGTAGACCTCTTGTGATTGTTGCTACTTCTACCAACGAGCTATATATGACTGCTTCTCAACACATCGCCATTGTCGGCGCGGGGCCAGCGGGGTTGACCGCCGCGCTCGTCGCCCATCGCCTGGGCCTGGAAGTAACCCTCTTTGAGCAGGCTCCCAACTTCGAGCGCATCGGCGGCGGGATTCTTCTCCACAGCAACGGGCAACGCGTGCTGGAGGCGCTTGGCCTGCTGGAGAGCTTCCGCCCCCAGATGCGATTCAGTTCCCGCCTCATCGCGGAGAAAGCTGGGGGTGGCGCGCTGAATGTCATCGACTACGCCGCCCTGCCCATCCCACACGCCTGCGCCGCCATCGTGCTCCGCTACCACCTCCAGGAGCATCTTCTTCAGGCGACGATGGCGGCGCAAATCCCTGTTCACTTCGATCATCGCTGCACCGGGCTCACGCGCTCCGATGGCAAGGTGCGGGTGCAATTCGCCAATGGGGTGACGGAGATGTTCGATGTGGTCATTGCCTGCGACGGGGTTCATTCCCGCGTGCGCACGGAGGCAGGCGTGCCTTTCAAGAAAGTCGCCATCGGGGAAGGATGGATTCGGGGCGTGGCGGACTATCCCATCGCGGAAACCGCCCCGCGCGAGATGTGGGGCGCGGACGGCAGGCGCTTTGGCATTGCGCCGCTTCAGGAGGGGAAGAGCTACTTCTACGCGCGCGTGCCGCTGGGACGCTGGCCGGAAATCCTACAGTCCGGGCTGGACGACTGGATCGAGAGCTGGCGCGAATACGGACCACAGGTGATGCAACTCCTTCGCTCGGTCGACGAGTGGGGGCGCGTGAACTACAGCGAACTCCACGAGATTCGGATGCCGCGCTGGTACGAGCCGCCGCTCTTCTTTGTCGGGGATGCCGCCCACGCCATGACACCCAATCTGGGCCAGGGAGCCAACTCCTCGATGGTTGATGCGCTGGTTTTGATGCAGCTTCTCGCGCAGGGGCAGCAGCGCGGCACCCCGCTGGCGAAGGTCGGCGAGCAATACGATGTCATCCGCCGCCCCTTCGTCACCCGCATTCAGAGCACCGCCCGCCAGATGGGACAGGTGGCCGGGCTGTCCAACCCGGTGGCGCGGCGGGTCACCGAGGGGGTGATGGGGCTCGTCGCGAAGATTGGCCCCGTGCAGCAGCACACCATGTACCTGG
>JACCSL010000549.1 GCA_013812995.1 Ardenticatenales bacterium
GGGACACGGAGCGAAGCGACGTGGGGGAGAGGGCTTCGCTGGCACGCTTCCCCTCTTCCAAACCACAAATTCCGTCAGAAGCAGTTACGTTTTACGCATTACGATCTACCTGCAATCACACAAGGAGCCTCCTGATGGCAGCCCCCCGAAGCACCCACAGCCTGCGCGTGCGCAGCTACGAGATTCGCCCGGACGGTTATGCGGGCAACGCCTCCTTCCTGAACTGGTTTCAGGAGGCGGCCTTCGCCAACTCGACGCAGTTCGGCTATAGCCCCGACCGGTACCAGGAGCTTGGCGTCTACTGGGTCATGCGCGAGACGGACATGGAGATTGTCGAGCGTCCGCGCTACAGCGAGCAAATCGACATTAGCACTTGGATTGCTGATATGCGCCGCGTGCAGGCGTTTCGCCAGTACGAGGCCCGCCGCGCCGATGGCACACTGCTTGCGCGGGGCTCCACCAAGTGGGCCATGATCGACCTGGCGACGATGCGGCCCCGGCGCATCCACGAGTCTATCATCGAGGCGATTCACCCGGCGCAGGATTTCATTCTGGAAGAAATGACCTGGCCCACGGTCGAGGGAGAGTCTTTCGGCACGGAGCGGCGCGTCTCCTTCTACGAGGAGGACGAGCTGGCCCATGTGAACAACGCGGTTTATCTCAACTGGATTGAGGACAACGCGCAGCGCGCCGCCGCGCAGGCCGGGCTGCCCACACCCGAGTTCACGCGCCACCTGCTGGAATATCGGCTGCCCGCCTTCAAGGATGAGATTGTGGGCGTACGCAGCGTTGTCGCGCCGCAGGGCGAGGGGTGGGCATGGAGCCACGAGGTCTATCGCGCCGAGGAAGTGCTGATTCGGGCCAAAAGCCTGTCGGAGAGGAGAGACGACGCATGATTACGGTACTTTTCATCTGTATGGGGAACATCTGCCGCTCCCCGATGGCGGAGGCGATCTTTCGCCACAAGGTGGCGCAGGCCAGGTTAAGCAACAAAATTCGTGTAGATTCAGCCGGAACCTACGGCGGCCACGCCGGGCAGCGCCCCCACCGGGGCACCGCGCGGGAATTGCAGCGCAACAACATCGCCTTCGATGGCATCGTCGCGCGGGAGCTGGCGGAGACGGACATTGAAGACGCGGACTATCTCATCGTCATGGACACGGAGAACTACAACGATGTGCGGCGCATGGCGCGGGCGTGGGGCTTCGAGGTGGACGATGTGCGGCTCATGCTGGAGTTTGCCAGCAGCCAGAGCGAAGACGACCTCGACGTGCCAGATCCCTACTACCACCGCAACTTCGACGCTGTCTATGCCATGCTCGACGATGCCGCGACCGGGCTGCTGAAATACATTCGGGAGAAAGAGGGGACTTAGACAGTAAGGCTGGCAGCTAGTGGGATGATAGCTGCCAGCCTTGCCGAGGACGCTATAAACCTATGAATTTATCGTCGCATGATAGGGAGAAACAGACGAGTCATTTGGGGTACATAACCAAATCCACTGCTTTCACAGCTATTTGCTCCCTCAACTTGCAATTCTACAGGGACAGGGGATTCATCTAACCACATTGTGTCAGTATATACATGCGTTGCTATTCGACCTGATGCAGTCGTTCCATCCCCGAAATCCCAGTGCCAGTTTGCGGCATTCAGCTCAAGAGCTTCTACGGTAATCATGTCCCCTGAACGTGTGATCGTGAACTCTGGAGATGGCGCTGAGACAACTGTGACAGGTTTGGAAACAGTGCTGACGTAATTAGCTCCTGTTGCCTCCAGGGTGACAGAGTAATTTCCAGGTTCATCGTAGGCGATCCATTCCTCAAGCCCTGACTCTGCATCAACTTCGCTGGGTTCCATGAGCGCACTGGTCAAGCCGTTATCAAAATTCCAGCGCCAGGAACACTGTTCGCAGAATGGAATGGTAAGGTTTTGGAGAGGGATTGTTTCGCCCGTGCATATTGCAGGAGGAACGCTAAAATCTGCCTGTAGCGCTCCATAACCTATAAGTTCTGCCGTATCAGAATAGACTTCTGAGAGATTGCCTGCCTCATCTTTGAACTGCGCCCATGCTTCGGGTGCTGTCCAGGGTACCGTATCTGTCAATGGTTGCCAGGAGGCAAGCTCTAGTGCCTGTTCACTAACTCCCAACCGCATCTGCACATTATCTGACTCGTAATCTGAGCCATAAATAACTAGTTGATGCGTGGGCTCACCTGTGAAACGGAATTCGACAGAGCCAATAGGTAGTTCATCTGGCTCCTGTTGAATATCCATACTATAAAATAGAGGATAAGTATTTCTGGATCGATACCAACGACCTGTTCGCGGAATACCGTTGTTGGTAGATACCTCCTCAAATCTGATTTCGGTAGAAACATACCTTCCTGCCTTCATGCGCAAGAAATGAAGATGTGCAGGATTTGCGCCACATACGTAGCCTGTTGCTCCAACTTTTCCTATGACTTGACCTCGCTCCACATACTGCCCTACCTCAACAGGAACGCTCTTATATTCTAAATGGTAATAACCTGTTACTGTACCATCACGATGTAGGATCTTCACACGATTTGCATAACTGCTAAAAGACTTGCTGCATCCTCCAATACGAAAATTTTCTTTCACCTCTATTATTTTACCTTCTTTAGCAGCAACAACTGATCCTTTTCCTTTGCTCCAGTCAAAAGCATAGTATTCAACTCCTTGATGTGACTTGCTACCATTATTGCCTTGAGTACACATTCGCTGTTCGCCATTAGGGAAGGGAAGACGGTATCCAGAAGTAAAAATGGTTCTCATACGTGCATGGTGCGTATTAGTGCCTATTTGGATAGAGAGGGCGGTTTTATAAAGTCGATAGTTGCTATTTGTGATCCTTAATTCGTGTCTACCAAATGGAATACTCCGTATAGTAAATTCTCCGTCTGCATTGGTCCATACACGTTTGCCCGCTATGGCAACCCGCGCATTTTCAATGGGTCTTCCCGATGCTCTATCTACTACAGTCCCACTCAGATCGCTGCTTACTCCAGCACAGAAGGCAGTGCCCAAAAAGTCTACTGTGGTCATAGCAGGTATGGTTACTGTCTGCGATGAAGGCCCAAAGAAACACCAGTTGTCTGCCTGTTGATCCATTCTCGCGATGGCGGGTCTCGCCGCGCTCAGTGTATATGTTCCAGAGCTTAGCCCCGTTAATACAAAGCTACCGCTACTGTCCGTCTTTGTGCTGTGTCCAGCATTATCTGAAATGATGACATTGGGAATGCCGCCCCCCGCGCCATCCGTCACCGTTCCTGCGATTGAATGAGTAGCCAATACAGTGGCTGTCGCCGTGCGCGTTGCTGTATTCGTTGGCATTTTCGTGGCTGTGTTGGTTGCCGTACGCGTTGCCGTATTAGTTGGTATTTTCGTGGCTGTGCGGGTGACGGTATTCGTGGCTGTGCGGGTGGCAGTATTTATCGGTGAAAGCGTTGCTGTTTGGCTGGGTGTACGCGTTGCCGTATTCGTGGCTGTGTTGGTTGAGGTGCGTGTTGGCGTTGCAGTTCCCGTGGCGGGCACTGTTGTATAGGTTGCAGTCGGTTGGGTGGTTAGGGTGGCGGGCACCGCTGTCGCCGTAGATGTAGCGGTAGAGGTGGCTGTCGGAGGAACTGAAGTGGAGGTGGTTGTTGGAGTTTCCGGCCCCCATGTTGCAGTCGCTGGTTCTGATGTCCATGTTGCAGTCGGCGGGACGGAAGTTGCTGTGAGTGTCGGTGTAGCAGTTGGCATTGAGTATTCGACGCGCAACTGTGGTCTTTGCCCACCAGGACATTGAGTAGCACTGCAATCACTCGACCAGAAAACACCTCCAGGGGAGCTCTGGCTATGGGCTTGCAGTTTCACCCCTAGATTTGATCGGGCACCACTATACCACTCGCGGCCCAAGGCTGTGATATTCAGGGTTTGCCACCCAACAGATGGCTGAAAACTTGTGCTGCCCATAGAGGTGGTATTACAGGGGCGCGTGTTGGATGTCAACGTATACTGATCCCAAGCACACTCAATCGGAAAGGCGCTCAACCCATAGGCTGCCGTCGCTCTGACGTTGTATTGGTAAATTTCGATGATAACCTGGTCAATGATAGCGCCTGTCGGTAGTACAGGTAGATTAAACTGAAAAAACATCTGGGTTTTCCCTTTGTTGTCCACTGAATCGAAGCCCAGAAAGAGATTAGGTCGATCTCCAGCCGCAGTGTCTGGGAAGCCCTCCTGCGCATAGGTATCCTGGGAAGGGTAGCCATACACCACCGTTGAGATAGAATTGGGCTCCCTGCCTTGTGCTTTGCTAGCCAGGGGCATGGCAAACAGAGTTGGCAGGAGCAACAGGGTGATAAAGATTGACACTCCCAGGGCTAAAGCCACTGGGATTCTCGGCAGGGGTTAGCCCCGCCGAGCCACATGGCCGGTGTCCACGGCGCTACGCCTCCGATACTGGATCGGGCGGCGATACGTGATACGAGTGACCTGTACCTTGCCATAGCAGCCATAGACGGCGCGCGAGCAGATATTAGCCGCGCCGTT
>JACCSL010000562.1 GCA_013812995.1 Ardenticatenales bacterium
ACCCAACACGGCAATTTCTGGCTCCACCTCGCATTACTATCTGTTTGATGCCCAGGTGCAGGAAGCCCTCACCTTCAGCCATGCTGCGACTCCCGTGGATAGCACACGCCTGTTTCTATGGTACCCCCATAACTATGAGGTCCCGGACCGGCAGTCGTCTGCGCCGGGCAGCACCACACTCAGTGTGTCAGCAGCACCCCTTACCGGGCACTATGTGCTCGCCGTACAGGGCGGTCCACAGGCCAGTAGTACCTATACGTTGACGGCCTCCTTCACCCTGCCTGTAGAGGCAAATCTCACCCGGAGACCGGAATCCCCTGTCAGCCCGTCTGCCGCTCCCACAAGACCTTTCTTTCTGGCACCGGCTCCGCAACTTCCACTGTCGCTATACCAGCTACTGTTACCATTTACTAAACGCTAAACACAAAAACCCTTTAAAATCCGCTGATGGTGGGTGGAGATTACCAAGTACACTCAAACCCCTACCCGCCATCACCGCTCACCGCGCTTCAGTTGGCTGCGAAACCGTCATGACAGCGTTTGTGCCTTAAATCATGTTCTCTTTGGAGGTCTCTGTGTCTCCTACCCGCTTCCTCTGGCTGCTTATCATTAGTCTGCTTTACTCGGCGCTGGGCCAGGTAGAACGAGCAGGAACGGTCCTCGCTGCTTCGCACGGTGTGTCAGGGGGAAGCCCCCAGCTGATGAATCCCTTTGGCCCTGCTAGCGAACTGGCCCCTGCTCTGAACTGGGGGGTCGGAAACCTCATCGGGCTTTGTGCGGGAACTGAAATTCGTCATGGACCAGGGCTAGCAGTGCATACGATTGTTCCCGAGGATAATTGGACTGTAAAGATCATGGACGGCCCTCGTGAGGAGGGAGGCGATATCTGGTGGGATACCAGTCGCTTTGCTGCCGGGGATCCCTCTGGCGGAACGGGATGGGTCAGCCAGAGCCAGGCCGAGGCCAGTTGTCAACTGGACTGGAGGGTAGGTAACCTGATAGGGTTATGTGCCGGTACCGAAATCCGTCATGGTCCAAACATGGCTGTCCATACGATTGTTCCTGAAGACAACTGGACAGTGAAGATCATGGAAGGCCCCCGGAGTGTGAGCGGAGTCATCTGGTGGGATACCAGTCGCTTTGCTGCTGGGGACCCCTCTGGCGGAACGGGATGGGTCAACCAGAGCCAGGCCGAGGCCAGTTGTCAGGAACCTACTCCTTTACCAACTGCCACAGCCACGGCCCCCCCCTCCCCTACGGCCACGGCAACCCGCACTCCGACCTCAACAAGGACCGCCACCCTAACCCTGACGAGAACGGCGACTGCGACACCGACTTACACGCCTACAACCCTACCGTCAAGGACGGCCACGGCAACTTTGACGAGAACAGTCACGCGAACCAGCACCCCATCGCCAACATTCACTGCCACCGTCCCCCCAACGTTACTCGCGATCTATGCGCTTGCCTATGACAACAATCCCATGAGCGAGGGTAACCTAACGCCCTACTATTATGCCACCCTACAGCCGATCATCGAGGCATCACGTACCAGTCTCAACAAAATTGCCATTGTGCTGGCAGACCTGGACCAAGAGGGAGACACCCAGATTCACATTATTCGTGGGGGGACTATAACACCCCTTGCAGGGCTACCAGACACCACAGGTATGCTCAACGCTCCGCTCAAAGAGTACAACATGGCGGATGGGGCAACTCTGGGGGGCTTCCTACTTTGGGCCCGTCGCACCTACCCGGCTACCACGACCCTATTTTCCTTTGTGGGCCACAATGGACCCATCGTCCCCGCAACTGAGGCAAATCTGATTCTAGGTCCGTCCAGCGTTTCCACCGTGAGGAGCCCTGCGGGAGGTGCCATTCCGCTGCCAACCTGGTGGGTGGCGCACCCTGATATTACGGACGAGCACCCACGGTCGTTGCTCTCCGCCCATGAGCTTGCCAGGGCGCTACAGATTGGCAGTCAAGACCTGCCCCCCATCGCCGTGTTGGACCTGATCAACTGTTTTGGGGGTTCCATTGAGCAGATGCACGAGGTGGCTCCGTATGTGACGACCATCGTCGCTTCTCCGAACTATGTGTTCCTGGATCCCGCCATGCTCGGTCAGGTCTTAGCACAGCTTACACCTGGCACTGCCCCCCGCGACCTCGCGAAAGCCATCGTTGCAGCCTATGATGCAATCCTGCCTGCTATGGACCACCCGCACCTGTTGGTAGCCGTCGATAGTGCCCAGCTACTCATGATTAAACCTGTATGGGACAGCGTGGCCAGCGCCTTACAAGACGCGTTCCAGACAGACTATGCGGGCACCCGCACCAGAATCAAGAATGCTTATCAGGGGAGCGCCAAGTACGACAGCACTTTCTGTCCACCGATAGACTGGGAATTGCGCCCCCCAGATGCGCTCTCAGATCTGGGCAGCTTCGCGCAGCATCTCACCACCCAGTTCGGTGCAACATCCCCGGTTGGCATCGGTGCCACCACGACCCGGATACGTCTTCAATCTGCTATCCTGGCCCGCTACGCTCGTGATGGAATTCCCTGGTTTACCTCCCCAACCACACCCCTATGGTCCTTTACCGGTTCCTCCGGTCTGTCGATCTATACGGACTTCCAGCCAGTTATTATGGATGGTACTACCTACCTCAACTGGCAATCCCACTGGTATACAGATGTCGTGGGTGAGGATAATCCCCACCCCTTTACCTTCCTGCGCGGGTCCGCTACCTGGGCGGATGTCTTTGCCACCTTCTGGCGCGATAGTACCTATGCCACCCGGACTTGCCTGCCAATCTTCCCCACGGTCCAGCGGCAGAGCGAGTTGGCTGTCACTCGCATCCTCCTACCGCTTAAGGGTATGGTCAGTCAGAACAGCCCGGCGAGACTTGAGGCCGAGATCGACATCATTGAGCCCGCGAAGAATGTCTGGGTGCACTTTGCGGTGCATCAGAATAACAGACTCGTTTTCTCGAACACGGTGAATACGGGGTACTTGATTACGGGCACCCATGTCGTCGGGTCTAGTGTGTCGTGGGTGGCTGCAACCACGGGTACCTATGAGCTCCACGTCACCGTTGATCCTGATAACCACTATGCGGAGATGAATGAGCAGAACAACATCCTTGTTTTCCAGGATACCGTTCATCCTGAGAACTCCAACCGCACCAGGATCAAGGGTGGCACGCGCGCGGGTCAGCAGTGGTTTACTGGCCGCACTATCCCGCTGGAGATCGTGCCAGATCCCATGAGCTTGCAGTCGAGCCAGGGCTCATCCATCAAGTACCTGGTCATCCAGACCTACCAGTACTTGCAGGGCGCGTCCCCGACCTACGTCCAGACCCCCAGCAAGGTGGCTGAGCAGCGACTCCATGTCACCTCTCTGCCGGATATAGATCTGATCTTGCACCGGAAGGTAAGAGCCGGGGTGGTGGTCCTCCACATCTGGGCCATGGGCGAGAGTGGACCCTCGGTGGACCCTCTGGTAGTTACGTTCAACTATATCCCACCCAACACGGCAATTTCTGGCTCCACCTCGCATTACTATCTGTTTGATGCCCAGGTGCAGGAAGCCCTCACCTTCAGCCATGCTGCAACTCCCGTGGATAGCACGCGCCTGTTTCTATGGTACCCCCATAATTATGAGGTCCCGGACCGGCAGTCGTCTGCGCCGGGCAGTACCACGCTCAGTGTTTCAGCAGCACCCCTTACCGGGCGATATACCCTTGCCGTGCAGGGCGGGCCGCAGGCAAGTAGCACCTATACCCTGGCGGCTTCTTCAACTCGGCCTGCACTGACGGCTCTTAGCCAACTGCCATCACTACTTGTGAACCCGTCTGTTGCGCCTGCACGACCCTTCTTTTTGGCACCAGTTCCGCAACTTCCACTGTCGCTATACCAGCTATTTGGTCCCTTCTTCTCCCGATAAAAGAAAGTGGCTGAACCGGGTGGTTCCGTAGCCATCTGGCTCAGTCCTTCCAGAGTCGAGTGCTTCATCGACAGAGCATTCAAAAGTGATGTGGTCTTTAGATGAAATAATGGTGGGCTCGGGTCGGTTCTGCTCCTAACCGACTTATTCAGGGTATCAATCGTCTCCTCATCCCCTTGATTCCAATGGCTAAACTTCAACCCAGGATACGTAAATATCTGTTCAACTTAGCCGGGAATCTTTCGCTGTTAAGATCGTAAGAAAGGAAATCATTGAATGAAACATCTCTCTACTCTGTATATCATTGGTGCCGTTATTTTCTTTGCTCTGGCCTCTATGGTTTCAGACAATCACCCCTTGTCCTCAAACCGTGTTCAAGCGGCGGGGCCTGAGCCACGTAGCCAGTCCAGTGGTATCCGGGCGACCCCAACACCTCAGAATCATAATCAGGCCGACGAGATACGCTTAACTGAGGGCCCAACAGCTACAGTACAAACCCTACAGCCTGACGAAAGAGGCCCCATCGATGCTGATGCCATTCTAGCCACACAGGTGGTCGTGGAGGTGCCGGCCTTACAGCCTGCGTACGGCGATATATGTACGACATTCTGGTATCGGTTTACCAACAGTCGTGGGCGTTCTGCCTACCTCACGCTGAACACCAACGACATCGAGCAATCAACGAACTCTGGCCGATGGATACCCTCATTACCGGCACCGGGTATATATCGTGTCGAGGCCTATATCCCGGACCATGACCCAATTGATTGGCCATGCCCTGCCAAGCATATTTCCTGGGACACCTCCGATGCACGATATACGATCGTATCGGCCGACGGACAGAAGACGGTGTCCAGGGATCAGGCCCCGCTGTTTAATCAGTGGTTGTCCCTGGGCACCTACAACTTTAGAGCCGGCACCAATGGACGCGTGGTTTTGACTGATCTGAACGGGGAGTCCAATCTCTCGCGCACCGTGTCATTCAGCGCCATGCGCTTCGTCCTCGTTGCAACTGTGACACGGACGCCAACGCCGCGCACGCCTACACCAACGCCAACGCCGCGCACGTCCACACCAACGCCGACGCAGCCACCTGCCGCATCAACGCCGACGCAGCCACCTGCCACACCAACGCCGACGCAGCCACCTGCCACATCAACGCCCACACCAACGCCGACACAGCCTGCCACATCAACGCCCAC
>JACCSL010000583.1 GCA_013812995.1 Ardenticatenales bacterium
GTCCAAGAGTGGTTGGGCATCCAGTTTTTTGAGTATGGCGTCCATATAGATTCCCCAGAAAGATACTGTGGTTGGCGTGACTCTACTTTACCCTTGCAAAGTTAATGCCTTGATATCCAGAACCATAGGACATTATCTTTGCTATTAAACATTACAAATGTGGTTAATATTTATTATACTAGCTGCTTGCTTGTGTTTCAAGGAACCCCCGCAAATTGCCTTTTGCCAATCGGTGGGTAGGTTGTCTTCATCCGAAGATAACTTTATAATCCAGCGCAACGCCAGGGTGTCCCACTGTTTCTCTCGCAGTCGCGCGTGATCACAGCGAGGTCTGGCGGTAATAGGGCATCGTTGCCCATGCAGCTCATTGTTACGAGGAGGAGAGAATTCATGAAGAAGTATTTACTGGTAGGGCTACTGATTCTAGCCCTGTTGTTGGCTGCCTGCGGAGGCACCACAACACCGCAAACCGGTGGCGCGGCCACCGCGACTACCGGGACGGAGACGATGGAGCCCACCGCTGAGGCCACCGAGGCCACCGAGGTAGAGGCGACGGAAGAGCCCACGGAAGAGCCCACCGAAGAGGGCACAGGGAGTGAAGAGGGAGCCATCGCAACGGTCTGCCTCGTCACCGACCTGGGCAACGTCAATGATGGGACGTTCAACGAGTTCGCGTATCAGGGCATGGTCCAGGCAGAAGAGGACTTTGACCTGGAGACGACCTTCATCGAGACGCAGTCCGAGACGGACTACGCCAAGAACATCGACACCTGCGTGCAGGAAGCGTACGATGTCATCGTCACCGTCGGCTTCCTGATTGCCGATGCGACGCTGGAGGCCGCGACGGCCAACCCGGAGATCAAGTTCATCGGTGTGGACCAGTTCTTTGAGGCTCCCCCAGAAAACCTGGTGGGTATTCAGTACCGCGAGGACCAGGGCGGCTTCCTGGCCGGTGCGATGGCCTGTATGATGACCGAGTCGGACGTCGTGGGTGGTGTCTACGGGATCGACATCCCGCCGGTGAAGAAGTTCCGCAGCGGCTTCGAGAATGGTTGCCACTATGTGAACCCCGATGCCAATGTCCTGGGCGTGTATGTGCCCAGCTTCATCGACCCGGCCGCAGGCGCTTCTACAGCGGAACAGTTTCTGGGTGAAGATGCCGATGTGATCTTTGGCGCGGGTGGCCCCACCGGTACCGGCGGTATCCGCAACGCCGCCGAGCAGGGCGTCTACGTCATCGGTGTGGATCAGGATGAGTTCGAGTCCACCTTCGGCGGTGGTGATGCCCCCGGAGCCGACAAGATCCTCACCAGCGCCATCAAGCGTGTGGACCTTGGGGTCTATGACCAGCTTCATGGCCTCGCGGACCCGAGCTCGGGGCTGTGGGCAGGTGGCGGCCTCTACATTCTGGATGCTGCCAACGAGGGGATTACCTACGCGCCCTTCCACGACGCGGAGGATGCCGTTCCCGATGCTGTGAAGGAGCGGCTGGAGGAGATTCGCCAGCTACTCGCGAGCGGCGATCTGGAGACGGGCGTTGATCCCGTGAGTGGCGAGATTGATGAGGCCACCATGCCGGAGGCCGTGCCCTTCGAGCCGTAAACCTCGTTCAAAAGGGGGAGGGTAACACCTCCCTCTTTCTCCATCATCCCCTGTAGAAATTTACACCCGACCTGGGGGTCGCCAATGGCTGATTCTATTGTCCCTGCGCTGGAAGTTCGGAACATCACCAAGCGTTTTCCTGGCGTTCTGGCTAACGACCACATCTCCTTCGCCCTCCGTCCTGGCGAAGTCCATGCGCTGCTTGGGGAAAATGGAGCAGGCAAGTCCACCCTGATGAATATTATCTATGGACTCTACAAACCCGATGAGGGCGAGATTCTGGTCAATGGGAAGGTAGCCGATATTCGTAACCCGAACGATGCCATTGCGCTGGGTATTGGCATGGTCCATCAGCACTTCATGTTGGTTCCCCCCCTCACCGTCACGGAAAATATCATCCTGGGGAACGAGATGACCAAGGGGCCATTGCTGGACCAAAAACGAGCCGCCGACCGCATTCGCACGCTCTCCAAGCAGTATGGCCTCGTGATTGACCCGGACGCCTATGTGCGCGACATCTCCGTCGGCCACCAGCAGCGGGTCGAAATCGTCAAGGCCCTCTATCGAGGCGCGGATATTCTCATCCTGGATGAGCCGACCGCCGTCCTGACCCCCCAGGAGGCGGACGATCTCTTCCTGGTGATTCGCAGCCTGGTCAAGCAGGGCAAATCCATCATTTTTATCTCCCATAAATTGCGCGAGGTTCTGGCGCTGGCGGATGACATCTCGGTGCTCCGCCTCGGGAAGATCGTGGGTCACGCGGACCCTGCGGAAGCCACGGAGGAAACGCTGGCCTCGCTCATGGTAGGGCGCAGTGTGGTCCTGGTCGTGGACAAGGCCCCGTCTGTCCCCAAGGAAAGCATCCTGGAGATCAAGGAGCTTGTGGTGCGCGAGGATAGGGGCATCCTCGCGGTCAACGGTCTCTCGCTCACCGTTCACGCGGGCGAGATCCTCGGCATTGCCGGTGTCCAAGGCAATGGTCAGACTGAGCTAGTCGAGGCACTGGTGGGGCTGCGCGAGGTCGAGCAGGGTCACGTCACCATTCTGGGCAAGGACATGACCAATTCAACCCCCCGCAAGATCACGGAATTGGGCGTGGCGCACATTCCCGAGGATCGCCAGGCGGATGGCCTGGTGGGTGTCTACTCTATCGCTGATAACATGGTACTGAACAGCTACTATTACCCTCCCTTCGCG
>JACCSL010000593.1 GCA_013812995.1 Ardenticatenales bacterium
CTCATGGACCTGCTCCATCTGGTCGCGGTGGGTGGCCAACTCTGGCGGCAGATCCGGTAGGCTCATGGCAAACTCCAGCAACAATTCCAGTCGCTCCGGCTCACTGCTCTCCTGGAACGCCTCGATAATCTCATCCAGTGGCTCCGGCCACCCGTTGTTGCTCATCTTTTCATCTCCTTTTCAATGCATGCTACGAGGGTTAAAGTCCCTCGAAGAAATCAATCCTGGCCCGTGGGGCGTCCGGGCGCGCCTGCGTATACACCTCGCTGCCAAACAGGCGCTGCTCGATGAACTTGGGCATCCACCCCCAGATTCTACCACCGCCCTGGCTGAGATGGTGGCGGCTGGCCTCGTGCTTGACCGCGAGATAGGGGCCTACATCGATGCGGCAGTGAATCGACTCGTCAGGCGTTCCAAGTCGTGTGATATCGATGTCTTTGTTTCGCCCAAACTTCGTGGGATCCTGTCGAAAAAGACGCAGCATCCAAATCAGGCGGCGCAGCCAGGTACGCGGTAGGGCGGTCCAGAAGAGGCGCTGGGGCTGCCAGGGCGGGAGGGCAACCTCGGGGTAGGCGGCAGGATCATTGGCCTTCTCCCAGGCCAACTCCACGGCCTGATTGACGCGGATGTGGTCCGGGTGGAAGTAGCCACCCGTGGGATCATGGGTGAGAACCACCTGCGGCTTTACCTCCCGCAGCAGTCGCACGATGTGGCAGGCAACCTCCTCCAGCGGGGCTTGCACGAGGCAGTCGGGGTTTTCGTTATGCTCGGACCCTTCCATACCGCTGTCCCGGTAGGGCAATGTGTGCAGCGTTGCGCCCAGGACCTTGATCGCTCCCTGTAGCTCGTCGGCGCGGCGGTGAGCGAGGCTCTCGTAGCCCACGATGTGCTCCGGGTCGGTGGAGCCCGCCGCGCCGTCTGTGACAATGCAGATGTGCACCTTCACCCCCTGAGCCGCATATTTAGCCAGGGTGCCGCCGGGTCCGAAGGATTCGTCATCGGGGTGTGCAAGAATCGCGAGAAGTGTTTGGGGTTGGTTGCTAGACATAAAACTTTGATGGCTCCCTTGGATAAAAAGATCGCTTTTGGCCGATGAATGATAAGCATCGCCGGGGAAATCTGCCAATGAACAACCTCGGAGCCTGTTGCAGGAATGAGCCTGCTTCCTATATACTGGCGCTAGGCTTTACACCATTTTGAAAGGAGACGCTCCAATGGCAGACGAGGAAAAAGAGAGCGAGAAGGTTGGCAGTATGGCGGGGCTCGGGGCGGGCGTCCTGATGGGCGCGCGGCTGGGGACCATGCTGATTCCCATCCCCCTGGTCGGTACCTTTGCCGGGGCGCTGGTCGGCGGCGTGCTGGGCAGTGAATTGGGCAAGAGCGTGGGCAATGCCCTGCTGGGCCGCACCACGAAGACGGAGGTCGAGGGAGAGGAGCCCGAGGTCGAGATTCGACGCCCAGATGAGTAACCCTGTCAGCGACCCAGGGGTAAACCCTCTGGGCTTGTTACGACAAGCCCATGCTGACCATTGTCTAAGCCCTACGAGGGCTACGTTATGCGGGTCATGACACCCTGGGGTGCTAGCCAGCCCCACGCTCTGTCGTCCATCGTTAAACAGTCTGAGGGTCTAGGACAGTGCGATGGACATGACAAGCCCGGATAACCTTGACAAGGCACACATTACCCGCGTTAGCGGAGGTTCCTAACATGAACAAAGTCTTTGTCGTCGATAGTAACCGCCAGCCGCTCGCGCCGTGCCACCCGGCCAAAGCACGTAAGTTGCTGCGCGATGGGCAGGCGGCAGTCTATCGGGCGTTTCCTTTTACCATCGCGCTGTTGCGGGCGGTGGCGGAGCCCGTGGCCCCGCCCCTGCGCGTGAAAATCGACCCCGGAAGCAAGGTCACAGGGTTGGCGATTGTCAATGACACGACGGGCGAGATCGTCTGGGCGGCAGAGCTCGAACATCGGGGGCCGATGATTGTTGCCAGCCTACTAGCGCGCCGGGGGGTTCGCCGAGGTCGTCGCAGTCGTAAAACACGCTATCGCACGCCGCGCTTCCTGAACCGCCGCCGGCGCGCCGGGTGGCTGCCGCCCTCCCTCGCCAGTCGGGTGGCCAATGTTGTCACCTGGGGGGCACGATTGCGGCGCGTCAGTCCCCTTCAAGCGGTGTCGATGGAGTTGGTACGTTTCTGGTTCTGATGGAATTTGTGGTGGAGTGATGGCTCTGCGTGGTGGCCCTCTCCCCCGGCCTGCGGCCGCCCCCTCTCCCGACGTCAGGAGAGGGGGACACTGAGCGAAGCGACGTGGGGGTGAGGGCTCGCATGGCACGCTTCCCCTCTTCCAAACCACAAATTCCGTCAGAAGCAGGTACGTTTCGATATGCAGGCCCTCCAGACCCCCGAAATCAGCGGGGTGGAGTACCAGCAGGGAGAACTGGCGGGCTTCGAGGTGAAGGCATATGTGCTCGCGAAATGGGGGTACCAGTGTGCATACTGTGACGCCACGCAGGTGCCCCTGGAAGTCGAGCATATTGTCGCACGTGGGCGGCGGGGAGCGACCGGGTGAGCAATCTCACGATTGCCTGTGTGCCTTGTAACCAGCGCAAAGGGGTACAGGACGTGCGCGACTTCCTGGCGCACGATCCCGTCCGCTTGGCACGGATTCTGGCGCAGGCCAAAGCCCCCCTGAAGGATGCTGCCGCCGTCAATAGCACGCGCTGGGCGCTGTACGCGGCCCTTCAGGCAATGGGGCTGCCCGTGGAAGTCGGCACGGGCGGGCGTACCAAATGGAATCGTACCCTGCGCGGGCTACCCAAGACGCACTGGCTGGATGCAGCCTGCGTCGGAGCCAGCACCCCCGCTACCCTCTGGACCTCCGGCACACTCCACCCTCTGCCCATCCGTGCTACGGGGCATGGCTCACGGCAGATGTGCCTCATGGACAAGTATGGTTTCCCCCGCACGCGTGCCAAGCAGGCCAAACGCGTGCAGGGCTTCCAGACCGGCGACATCGTGCGGGCTGTCGTGCCCACCGGCAAGCCAACAGTAGGCGCTTTAGGCGAAGCAGGGCGTCTATCGGGGGCGCGTGGCCGTCCGTACGACCGGCAGCTTCAATATCCGCACAGCCACCATGCTCGTGCAAGGCATCAGCTATCGTTGCTGTCGCCTCCTGCATCGTGTCGATGGCTACACCTATTATGAGAAAGGAGATGCCCGGACCGAAGGCAGCAGTGCTTTCGCATTGCCGCGCCCTTCCTCCCACGCCTGAAGGTCGTGGGTCTCCGGGCGCTTACCTCGATGAACAAACAACGCCTGGCCCTGCTGGGGGCCATCCTTGCCAGCCTGATTCTCATACCCCTGGCCTGGTATCTGCTCTCGCCGCTTTTCCGCAACGAGCAGGTTGATGAGCCTTTCCCGACCCCCGTGGCGGGGCTGCGCCCTGCCGCCGAGGGAACCGCCACGATGGAGGCAGCGCGCGCCGTGCCGGACGACATTATGGATGAATCCATGCCGGTGGAAGACACCTCGACCCTCACAGTGCTTGCCCAGGGCTCCTTCTACTCTGTCGCGCACGATGGGCGGGGAAGCGCGAAAATCTACCAACTGGAGGATGGGTCGCGGCTTCTGCGCTTCGAAAACTTTATGGTGCTCAATGGCCCGGAACTCCACGTTTACCTGGTACCATCCAACCCGGTGCCCAATACGACGGGGCAGGAGATTCCTGGCTCTGTGGATCTGGGGCGGCTGAAGGGCAATGTGGGCGACCAGAATTACATCCTGCCCGCTGACCTAGATCTGACCCCCTTCAATTCCGTCGTAATCTGGTGCCAACCCTTTGCCGTGCCCTTTATCGCCGCACCGCTCTCCGTGACAGAGTGAGAAAAATTAGGCCGCCGGACCTATTGCAAAAATGAGCAGGATGATGTACTATATCCACAGAGTATGGGCAGGCGGGCAATTCCACTCCCACACTCTCTGTGATTACCCCTTTATTCTTCAGGAGAGCACTTATGTACCTACCTCGCGAAGAGGGTCAGGGCCTCGTCGAATACGCCCTCATCCTTGTACTTGTAGCCGTCGTTGTTATCGCCATTCTGACCGTTCTCGGTCCCCAAATTGGTAACGTCTTCTCGAAGGTTACCAACAACATCGCCACGTAAGATCGGCTTTGTAACAAAAGAGGCCCTGCGAAAGCAGGGTCTCTTTTGTTTTGGGAACTTTTCTACCCTGCTTCCTCCAGCGCATAGGCAATGGCTTCTTCCAGGGGAAGGCGATGCCCTTCTTCCCAGCAGAGCGCAAAGCGGGGCTCATCTAGCTGCGTTCGCGCATCTGCCAGGGTTTCCTCGGAGAGACGTTGGTAGGCCGGCCAGAACACTGCGCCGATGGCCTCGGCGAGTGCTTGGGCGGCGGCCACGAGGCGTACCGCGCGTCCGGCCTCGTCGCTCAGCCGCGCCAGGCCGATGAGACAGCCGCAAATTTCGCGCCGATTCCCCAGCTCGTGATTGACCTGGAGGCTGCGGTAAAAGAGCTCCGTTGCGCTTGCCTGCGCTCCCTCCGCGTGGGCCACCAGCGCCAGGTTGCTGAGCCCCATCGCGATGCCGCGCTTGTTCCCTAGCTCCTGTTGGACAACCAGTCCCTCCTCGTACAGGGTGCGCGCACTTTGATAAGCCTGTCGGTTATAGTGCAGTAGCCCCAGGTTGCCCAGGCAGGCTCCAATGCCGAGTTTATCTCCAAGCTCGCGCCGCAGGGCCAGGCTCTGCTCGGTGAGCGCCAGAGCACCCTCCTGGTCGCCCTGCACGAAGGCGAGGCCGCCCAGATTACTGAGGCAGCGCGCGATGCCGGGCTTGTTGCCCAGCTCCTCTTGGAG
>JACCSL010000622.1 GCA_013812995.1 Ardenticatenales bacterium
CCCATATCCTGGCAACTTTTGCCTTGCCAATTCCAGGCTTTTCTTTGCCGCGCCCTTCATCCCCTGGCTGAAGCGCAGGGGTTTTCGGGCGCTTACGTCTATAAAGGAGAGCCCGCTCTTATTTCTCCGCTTCCTCGGGCGTCAGCTGGCGGATGACGCGGCATGGATTCCCGGCGGCGAACACATCGGCGGGAATGTCTTTGACAATGACGCTGCCGGCACCAATGGTGGTATTGTCCCCAATCGTCACCCCCGGCCCGATGATCGCCCCGCCGCCAATCCACACGTTGCGACCAATGGTTATGGGATAGGCAAGCTCCGGCCCCTTGAGGCGCTCCGCCGCTTGCAGCGGATGCGTCGCGGTGTAAATCTGCACCGAGGGACCGAGCATGGTATTTTCCCCGATGTGCACCCGGTTACAGTCCAAAATCACACAGTTGAAGTTCATGTAGATGCGATCCGCCAGAAAGATATGGCTGCCATAATCGCAGTAGAATGGCGGCTCGATGTACGCTCCCTGTCCCACCGCTCCGAGTAGCTCCCGAAGCAAGGTTTCGCGCTCCGCCAGCTCCTCGCCTGTGGTCTGATTCAGTACGCGGATAAGGCGAATGGCGCGCTTATGCATGGCAACCAGTTCTGGGTCCGAGGCGATATAGAGTTCACCGGCCAGCATCTTCTCCCGTTCTGTTCGATGTTCCATTCGATGTTGCTCCTAGTTAGTCCGCGTTAGGGGTGTTAAAGGTAGGGACGCTCAGCCGCTCCAGGTCGTCAAGCTCAATCGTGAGGTGAGTTTCGAGGTCCCCTGTAAATGCCATAACCTTTCGCTCTATAAGGAATTCATCCCATGTCCGAGTCTGAGAAAAAGAAAGAGGAAACGAGCCCGGATGTCCCGAAGGATAACCTTGTCCAGAGCCAGCACAGCGTCACGATTGGGGGGCAGGATATTCGTTACACCGTGTCCACGGGGACCATCGTGCTCAAGGAAGAGTCAGAGAAGCAGGGGGAGAAGGCGGGCGAGGCCGAGGGGGAAAAAGCCAAAGCCTCTATGTTCTTCATTGCCTACACCCGCGATGATGCGCCGGAGCGAGGCAAGCGCCCGCTGACCTTCTCGTTCAATGGCGGGCCGGGCTCCGCGTCCATCTGGTTACACCTGGGGGTGCTCGGGCCACGGCGGGTGGAGATGGATGAGATCGGAAACCTCCCACCCCCACCCTATCAACTGGTGGACAATGAATACAGCCTGCTGGATGAAACCGATCTCGTGTTCATCGACCCGATCAGCACGGGTTACAGCCGCCCGGTGCCAGGGGCGAAAGCGAAGGAGTTCCACGGCTTCAAGAAAGATATCGAGTCGGTGGGCGACTTCATTCGCCTCTACACCACGCGCTACGAGCGCTGGAGCTCCCCCAAGTTTTTGATTGGCGAGAGCTACGGAACGACGAGAGCAGCGGGTCTGGCAGGGTATCTCCAGGAGCGCCACGGCATGTACCTGAATGGCATCATGCTGATCTCCTCGATTCTGGACTTCCAGACTGCGTACTTCCACATCGGCAACGATCTGCCGCATATCCTGTTCCTGCCCACCTACACCGCCACCGCCTGGTACCACAACCGGCTGGAACCCCGTCTTCAGGAAAACCTGGAGGCCACGCTGCGCGAGGCAGAGCACTTTGCACTGGAGGAGTACGCACTCGCGCTCATGAAGGGCGTTACCCTGCCCACGGAGGAGCGCGCGCGGATCATCGAGAAGGTGGCACGATACACGGGGCTATCCCAGGAATACGTGGATCGCGTGGACCTTCGCATCGAGATTCACCGCTTTACCAAGGAGTTGCTGCGCTCGGAGCGGCGCACGGTCGGGCGGCTGGACAGTCGATTCCGGGGCATTGACCGAAGTGTGGCTGGCGAGAGCCACGAGTACGATCCGAGCCTGACTAATATCATCGGTCCCTACAGCGCGACCTTCAACGATTATGTGCGGCGCGAGCTGCAGTTCGAGAATGACCTCTCCTACGAGATTCTGAACATGAAGGTCTGGCCCTGGAGCTACGCCGAGCATGAGAATCGTTATGTCAATGTTACCGAGACGCTACGCAAGGCGATGTCGATCAATCCCTACCTCAAGGTCTTTGTGGGGAACGGCTACTATGATCTGGCAACGCCCTACTTTGCCACGGAATACACCTTCAACCATCTGGGACTAGACCCCGCGCTCCAGCAAAACATCTCGATGCGCTACTACGAGGCCGGGCACATGATGTACATC
>JACCSL010000648.1 GCA_013812995.1 Ardenticatenales bacterium
GGGTAGAGCAGCAGGAGCACGCCGCCCTCGCGGCATCCCTCCTGCCGCGCTACCTCAACGGGCTTGTGGCGCGGATTCTCCGGGGCCATCGTCATAAAGGCGGCGCGGCCCGGCAGCGGCTCCCGCAGCCGCTGCCGCAGGGATTCTATGGTCGATTCAAAGGGGTTTTGCATTGGGGTACCTATTGAAAAGGCTAGTCGCGCTGTCGCAACAATAATCGTAGCAACTCCCGCTGCTCTTCCAGAAGTACCCTTTGCTCGTCAAGAAGTGTTGCTTGCTGCTGATGTAAGCGTTCAAGCATCGTCACGAGTTCGCGGTAATGGGTTAGCATTCGGCTTTCTTCAGCGCGATGCAGTTTTTGGAGGCGATAGGCAACTAAGGGAGGACGGTTGAGGCGAAGACGCTTGAGGGTGAATATACCTGTTGGGGTAATTGGATAAAGAGTACCATCCGCCAGCGTTAGCAGGTGGAGGTTCATAGGTTCCTGGCGTGGATTCCATAAAACAGGATCACTTGCTTGACTCGGCCAATAGTCGGCTTTGTACTGATTGCAACGGTTGCAACAGTAGAGAAGGTTGTTAAGATCGTCCGTCCCCTCCTTTGTCTGAGGTTGGAAGTGATCAATTGTTAATTCCCCTGCTGAGTCTGTCTCTGAGACACTACAATACTCGCAGCCGAAACCTGCCCGCTCCCGAACCTGGAGCCGCATTTCTAAAGTGATGCTCACGATGATTGCGGAGTAAGGGTTTTAGCAAGCTGACGTTGCAAGGTGGCGATTTCGCGACGGATAGTTTCGTTCTGAGCCGAAAGCTCCTGAATGCGTTGCGTAACTGTGCGAAGTTGCTCCAATGCAGTCTCGACCTGAGCCTGTAACATCGCAAAGGTTTGAGGTGGAGTTGCCTTTGCAAGTTGCTCAATCTCAGCCTGATCTTGTGCTGCGTACCAACCATCAAGTTCCGCCTGCTCTGTAGTTGATAAGGCTATTCCACGGGTGGCCTTGTCGTGTAATTGTTTGAAATAGTCTTCCTGGCTCATGGACATTCTCCCTTTACCTGGTACGCCTTGGGTTCCAAGATGTTACTATTGTAGCGCACCTCAACGTCACGTTGGTAGATGTTGGGGTGCGATTCACATTTTTGGATGGCGGTGGAAGCCTGGCGACTAAAAGGCGCGGCTGGAAGCCTAGCGGCTGGGTGTCCGCCTTTGCGGACACAAGGCATCTGGGCAATAAGGCGTCGGCCTGCGCCGACGCCCAGCCCTTGGGCTTCCAGCCTGCGATTTCCAATCGCAGGGCGTTGGGAGAAGATGAGGTTCTTTTGCTACAACTCCCGCTTCACCCGTCGCATAAATGAGACTTCGTCTCATCCAAAAATGTGAATCGCACCCTAGATGTTGTCTTTGTTGGGCAAACATTATCGACTCAACAACGACTCAATCCGTGTCACCACCATGTCCAGGGCGACGTGGTTCTCGCCGCCGCGCGGGATAATCACATCGGCGCAACGCTTGGAGGGCTCGACGAATTCCTCGTGCATGGGCTTCACAGTGGTGAGCCACTGCTCCATCACGGACTCGGCGGAGCGGTGGCGCTCCTGCATGTCGCGCTTGAGGCGGCGGATGAAGCGGATGTCCGACTCCGTGTCCACGAAGATTTTCACATCGAACATCTCCCGTAGTTCCGACTCCACGAAAATGAGAATGCCTTCGACAAGGATGACGGGGCGGGGATAGACGGTGTGCGTCGTGGCAAGGCGGGTGTCCGTTGTAAAGTCATAGCTGGGCACCGCGATGGGCTGCCCGGCCTGTAGGCGGTGCAGATGCTCGACCAGCAGCGGGGTTTCGAGGGAGTCGGGGTGATCGTAGTTGATCTTGACCCGCTCTTCCATCGGTAGGTGGCTGGCGTCCTTGTAGTAGTCGTCGTGCTGCACGTAGGCGATGCGCTCGTAGCCCACCTGCTCCCGGATGTGGCGGCTCACGGTGGTTTTGCCGCTGCCCGTCCCGCCCGCGACCCCGATGATGACTGGATGATGACTCACAAAGTTTCCTCTTTCAGAACTTGCAGTACTTCCCATCGAAAATAGAGACACTCAATGATGATGTAAGCCTCCGCAGATATCTCCAGGTGCCATAGATAATCTTTATGCTCTTCCTGGGGCATAAACTTAAACATCCTTACCTCAACCCCGGAAGGCCATTTTTTGATAGGTTCTGATACCCTTAGTTCTAAACAAGGATATGAAGGGACTGCATCAGGGTCTTTATCAATGTGCAAGAGCGCAATATCCCCACAGTAAAAGACGAGTCTTTTATCTGATCCATAGTCTTGAAATGTCAGTCGTATAACGAAAGGGAAATCTTTGAGAAACTCGACATCCAAATCTGCGTTGCTAATCATCCGACAGGCGGCTTGTAACTCATTCATACCTTTTGACCATTTCGTTGTTCAAACAACGTCGCAGTATACCCCCGCTTCCACAGTGAAAGAAGCAAACCAAGCCCCATCAGCGCCATACCAGCGCCTTTTAGCGGCGCGCCGGGGGCGAAGCGGGCGCGGAGAATGGCGTGGTGGGTGGCGCTGAGTCCATCAATGGCGGGCTCGGTGCTCAGGCGCAGGGAGTCAACGTTGAGGGTCACGGTGATGGCGCGGCCATCGCGCAGGATGGTGCGCTGGGTGCCGCTGGCCCCGAAGAAGAGCGGGGCGGGCAGCGCCTCGCCCTGCACGGTAGCGCCGTACCAGCGCGGCACGAGCGCCCAGCCCGCCCCGCGATAGGGCGTCGCCTCCGCGATGTCGTGGCGCTGTCCATCCACAAGGAGCGTCAGCGCTAGCACGCGGCCCGCCCCGTCCGGCGCGGGTGGAATCAGGAAGTGCGAAAAAGTCACCACCGGCGTCCCGTCCACACCGAGCCGGGTGGTGACACCCGGCTCCAGAAACAATTCCCCCTGCCAGCCGCGTGTCTGGTTCCACGCCCAGCCACTCCAGAGCACGAGCGCTCCTACCC
>JACCSL010000650.1 GCA_013812995.1 Ardenticatenales bacterium
GCAGGGGTTTTCCCTGCTCCTCTTACAAGGGCTTCACGTCGTTTTCAGAATCTTTGTTCCCCATTGTAGCACGATTCATCCCAGGGATAAATCCAACTGGGCTTTCTCGTGCTGACGTCTGTAAAATTCACTTAGAAATTAAAAGGCACCTTGATAGCGTCAGGTGCCTTTTGCAGTCTGTGTGATTCGAATGTCCGGCCATCTCTAAATCTCCCAATCCAAAGTCGCTACGCCGACATGAAACCTTTAAAACCGTCATGCTCTGAGTCTTGCATCCACTCTGCGAACTTGCTCTGGTGAGAAAGTTGGATTTGAGTGAATCGACCATATAGAGGCTCATCGCGAAATCATCGACCCGCTTGAAGATGTTACCCTGGACACGCTGAATTTGGTTCAGCACAAGTATAAGTTTATAGGCTCCTACTAACCATATCAACGGCAAAACGCTACGAATCCAGCAAATATCCCAAGCCGTAGGAGCGAAGCTGGCCGAGGATGTGTTCCTGGTCGGCCTCGCTTTCCTCGTGGAGGTGCTTGCGGATGAGCTCTACTTCCTGGCACAGCAAGTGCTCGCGTACTTCGGGCTCGAAGAGGCCGACCCGGATAAACTGGGCCAGCGGATGTAGTGCGCTCCGGGGCTGATGGTTTCCCACATCGGCGGGAGGCGACTCACGAATCGCTCTCGGGAGAGCGCCCCAGGCCCAACTCCTCATAAGTCTCTGGCCCCGTCTTCTCGGGTATGCCAATGATGCTAACCACGAGAACGTCATCCTCTACCAGGTAGACAATGCGCCACTTCTCCAACCGAATACGGTAATAGTCAGGATGATCGTCTAGCTCCTTCGCGGTGGCTGGTCGGGGGTTGGCGACCAGGCCCTCAATCAGTGATCGTGCTCGGTTGCGAAACCGGGCAGGCAGGGCGCGCAGCTCGTCTATCGCCTCGCGCGTATAGTTAATCTGGTAGCTCACCCCGTCGCTCCTGCTCCTCCAATTCGGCCCATACATCCTCGTGGCTGCGAAACTCCACTTGGCCTGTCGCCCGTCGTGTCTCGAAGTCGCGAATCAGCCGGGAGTCGGCCAAGTCCTCAAGGTAGCGCTCTAGTGCTGCCCTGAACAGGGCCTCAACGCTCTGGCCCTGTTCAGCGGCCTCGCTTGCGACCTGCTGGTACAACGCATCGGGTATCATAACAATACTCATGTTTCTACTCCTCAACGGGCTCCAGGTATAACTCGACCGCCTCGCGGATATTCGCCAATGCTTCCTCTAGTGTATCACCCTCGCTGATGCAGCCAGGGAGGGAAGGAACATAGACGGTATAGCCGCCCTCGTCCGAAGGCTCCAACACAACTTGTAGTTTCATACTCCTGCTCCCCTCAGTTCGTGGATGGTTACGATAAATATGTCATACCACCCTGGCTACAACAATTTGCTGACCAGCACAATTTAAAAAAGCCGTACCTGACCGTCAAGTTAAGAAGTACCCCTCGTTTTTGTGGAGGGGGTAGGCGTATGGGCCTACCTTACACATGAGGGAATTTATGGCCGACTACATTTACAAGACAACCATCAAGGAAACGTACGGGCTGCCGGAGAGCTGGATTGCACTGCTGGGGGAGCCGGACAAGGTGGTGCCAAATCCGCATCGTCGCTCACAAAAGAGCAAGCTGTATCTGCGGGCCAGGGTAGAGGCTCTGATCGAGAGTAGGCGGGCGGAGTATGAAAAGCTGCTGGAACGACGGGCTGCTCGCTCTCAGATAGCACAGCGAGTCATGGCGGAACGGAGCCAGGCATTGGTGGCCTGGGCGGAGACGGTGGAAATCCGCGTGGCTCCCTTGCCTGAAAAGAAGCAGACGTTGGAAGCAGCTGCACGGATAGAGTTTGAGAACTTTCGCATCAATGAACGTGGGGATTTTTGGGCAGAACTCATCATGAGCCGAAACGCGCTGATTGCCCATGTGCGACATAATTACACCAACTATCACAGGTTGCTCAGCCAGATGGAGGGGAAGCCCGGAATTGGTATGGCCTATCAGATTGTGAGAGAGCGAATCAATACTGCGGTGGAGCAGCGATTCCGGGCTTTGTATGGAGAGGGGTGGGACCAATTTGAGTAAGGGTACCTCCTGCTCTCTCACGAATCCAAGAGGTGCCCCAGTCCGTAGGAGCGAAGCTGGCCGAGGATGTGTTCCTGGTCAGCCTCGCTTTCTTCGTGGAGGTGCTTGAGGATGAGTTCTACTTCCTGGCGCAGCAGGTGCGCGCGTACCTCGGGCTCGAAGAGGCTGCCCCGGATAAAGAGGGCCAGCCGCCGCAACCTCTCGCTCATGCCGTCACTTGGCACAGAAAGGTTCCTTCCGGAGCGCTATCGCCCACGAAGCAGGATGTCACCCGCGCCCCCTTTGAGGGTGAGGGTGCGCCCGTCGGCGGGCTCCACCAGCGCGGTGAGGCTGTGGCTCGCGCCCTGCTTCGCCTCGTTTTGCTCGGTGAAGGTGTAGCCGCCGACTTGAATTTCCCCGGCGGGTGTGGAGGCATCCAGTTGGAAGCCGATCCCATCCGGTAGCTCGGTAGTGATGCTTCCCACGCGGGTGGATAGCTCGATGGCGGTGTCGGCCTCAACGCTCTCGGCGAAGAGATCGATGTTGCCATTGTTGCTCTCGATGCGAAGATGCTGCTCAGCGGCGTGATCGCGGATAGCAACGCTGCCCAGGTCGGTGCTGATCTCTAGCGGCCCCCGCAGCGCCTCAACCTGGATGTCTCCCAGATGGCTCTCGATCCGTAACTCGGTGTCGGGCGGCGTGTGGATGAGGAGGTCTACCAGGAGG
>JACCSL010000688.1 GCA_013812995.1 Ardenticatenales bacterium
CATCCTGGCCCTGCAACGCACCATCGGCAACCAGGCCGTGCAGCGCCTCCTTACGGCTCACCCTCTGCATTCCCCAGTACCACAACGTCAGCCAGGGCCAGACAATGGCCTCCAGGGCACTGTCCAACGCCAGATTATCAAAGCCGAGACAACGAATGGTCGCGTATTTTACCTTAATCTGGATGAGGCAGAGGCTGCGGTAATGGAGAAGATGGGATATGCCATTATCTCAGAGGCGCAAAGGAGAAAAATTGGGGAGCTATTCAACTCTGAGGATCCGTTTTCAGTGAGCGATGTGAGCGATATGGTGAGTTCCATCAAGCCCAAAATCCTCAAGAGCGAAGCGCCGAAGAGCAATATGATCACATCGAATGTGATTACATCGAAATCGAAAGTAGCTAATCCGTATAAGCAGCCCCCCAAGCGAACCTATAAGGAAACGGTGCAGGAGCTACAGGCTGATGTGATGGAAAAGATGGAGGTTGATGATTTAACAGAGGAGCAAGAAATAAAATTCTTAGAAATGGTCACCTCTGAGCGACTGCTTTCCATTTCCGAAATAGCGCGGCGGCTGAGAGAGTTAGAATCCCAGCAAACCCCCTCCCAATGGGTCGCGCAGGCTCGAGAGGAGATCAGTACAGGGAAAGATATAAAGAAAAGCAAAAAGCGGGCAAAAAGAGAGATAGAGATAGCGGAACACAAGAGCTCCACAAAAAAAGAGTTCCCTGGCTCTACCAGCTTGACGACGACGACGAAAGCGACCCCCGTGGTCAATTATATTGATAACACGACCGGCAATCATGATCCTAATATCTTAGGCACCCTAAGTAGTGCCGCGAATACGATCAAAAGTGCGACGGATGTCGGTCAAGGTATCAAGATTGTTATGAATACCACGGGCGAGGAGCGCAAGGAGGCTGCCAAGGAGCTTGTAAAAGATAGCAGAGATCTCACTATAAATGCTCTGGGAACAGCAGGACAAGTGACCACCACGATTAGCCAGATAGGCGCGTCAGACGCAAGCAAAATCGTTCCCTACTTCACTGCGGCGACGGACTTGATTAATGTGGGTAATGATAGTGTCAAGCTCGGCCAAGATATCACGAACTTTATAAAGACCGATGGCAAGGAATCCGGGACGCAGATTATCAAGCACGCCACTAGTTTGGGTAAAGATAGCACATCGGCGGCAGGGAACCTCCTCAAGTCCCTTAACCAGACTGGGGTGATACAGACAACCAGCTCCGTGGTACCTATTCTGGGCGCGGTGACAGGCGGCATAACCACGTTGCAGGATGCCAAAGACTTTGGCAAAAAGACGAATCTCGCCATAAAGCACACAAAGCTTAAAAAGGTAGCCAAAGAGAAGCCCTTCCATGAAGCTCTCGCTGTTGCGCTCCAGACCTTTGTTGACAACGATGAGGTGGGCATGGTGAAAGATGGGGTGAAGGTGGTAGGTGACATGGCGGGTGTGGTAGGGAGTATCCTCAGCGCCACCGGCATCGGGGCGGTAGCCGGGCTTCCTCTTAGCACTGCCGGGGTCGTCCTCAATCTAGCCGCCGAATCGGCGGACAAAATACGTGACTACTGGAAGGCTCATAACGCCAACAACGCTGAGAAGGAATATGAGGCACTGAAGGCAATCGGTAATGACATTCAGTTGGCCGCCCAGATCGTCCTTGGCTACGCCCGCGCGGAAAGAGGACGGCTTGCGCTAGATGAAAAACCAAACAAGCGGGATCATCCCGCCCTTTCTTTTTTAAAGAGCTTCGGTATTTCGGTGGAGCTTTTTGATGAAAGTTCGGATGAGGTTTTGCGCCCGAAGCTGCTCGGCAAGGCTGGCAAGGCGGATAAAGAATCCGCGACCCTCATGCAAGACCTCCGAAAGGGCAAGAAAAAGTTGAAGAAATTCAATTCGTTTGACATAAATGTGTCCGATAAAGAAGAGAGAAAGCTCCGGAAACTTATGATACTGGCGCGCCTCAAAAATCTAATCAATGGGAAGGAGAAGAGGGATGAGAACTGGGCATGGGACAAGTTGCAGTCGGGCATGACTGGGCCTGGCATGGGCGAGGAACAGATAGACATCGATATCCAAGCAGCCCTTAATAAGCTAGACAACCCAAAGCCGATCACGGACTCGGAAAAACTTGTCGCTGAAAAACTGGCCCAGTTGAGAGAAGACTATAACCAACTTCTAGGCAAAGAGGTGCGTTTCGACACAAGTAGCGCCAAGGCAACGAAAAAATAGCAACATAGCCCCTACTCACATGCCGTTTTACGTTTTACGTTTTACGCTTTACGCTTTACGCTTTACCTCTCTTGATACCACCCATTGAGAAAGAGATACTTTCTATGGCAGATATTGGCTGGGTGTCGCTGGTGTGGCCCATTCCCCTCTGCAAGGTCATCACGCAGGGCTTCGGGGAGCGACCAGACTATTACGCGCAGTTTCAGTGGAAGATTGGTCACTCAGGGCTGGACATTCGGACCCGCACCGATGGCTACCCGAGTGGCATTGGGACGCCCATCGTGGCGGCGCGGGGGGGGACGGTCCGCCACGCGGGAGAACATTTTTACCCCGATGGGAGGGCCACGGGCTACGGCATCGCCATTGAGCTTCGCCATACTGATGGCAGTCGGACGCTCTACGCCCATCTGAGCAAGGTGCGGGTGCAGAAGGGGGAGAGCGTCCTGGCTGGGCAGCACATCGGCGATGGCGGGCAGACGGGCAACGCAGACGGCCCCCATCTGCACTTTGAATTGTGGGTTCCGCCCTTCACGGAGCAAGGCGTCTGGGGGCGGCGCGACCCGACGGCTTATATTGAAGAGGTCACCTTTGGCGGCGTCGGCATTCGCTCGCTGGAGCCCGAGGAGCCGATCCACCAGGAGCGCAGCCTGGACGATGCCACCTGCACCTGCCCGCCCTTCATCCCGGAGCCGTGAGACAGGCATTCGCGACGCTCCTCAGGGGCAGCGGGGAGTGTCCACGCCGCCCTGCCCTTTTTTCAGGGCAATCGCATACTCGCTAATGGAAGGCGCTCTGAGCCCCGATATCCGCCTGCCCCTGAAGGGAGCAGGCTACCTTTAGTAAAGCCCCGCTGGGGCTAGGGTCGTTAGCCCCAGCGGGGCTTTGCTAAAGTAGCGCGGCGGCTTCGCCTAGAGCGCCTACCGTTGGTAGCCCCGCGCGGGTGTGGCGGGCCAGAAGGGTTGGAGTATGCAATTGCCCTGGCCCTTTTTTAGCCCTGCTTTGACAGCCCCTTTTCAACACTGTTATACTCCCAGCGCACCATTTCCTTACTACAGCCATGCTTCATCTAGAAAGGAGATTGTACTTTTGGTTCATCCTGCCTCGCAGGAGAGCCTTTGAGTACCCCACGCCATGAGCAAATTCCCCGAGGGCCCACACTATCCCTCTTCCCTCAGTCGCAGGCAGCTGTTGAAACTTGGGGCCGCGTTTGGCCTCTCAAGCGTTGTGCTGGGGGGTTGCGCGCCTACCTCCCAAGGGACGATGGTGGACCCCAAAACCTTGCTGGAAAGCAGTGCGAGTATTCCAATAGACATTCTCGTTGAACAGGCCAAGAAAGAGGGAGTGATCTCGACCATTTCGCTGACACGCGATTGGGCAAACTATGGAGAGATCATCGACAGTTTTACTCAGAAATATGGCATTGAGTACAACGGCCTCCACACTGATTACGATTCGGCGCAGGAGGTTGAGGAGATCAGAAAGACCAAGGATACTGGCGGGGAGCAAGCACCTGATGTAGTAGACATCGGCATTGGACTGACCCAGGCTGGCAAGGAGGAAGGGCTTTTTGCACCCTACAAAGTCTCTACCTGGGATACTATCCCCGATAACCTGAAGGACCCCGAGGGGCACTGGTATGGGGATTATTATGGTGTTTTGACGTTCGTGGTCAGCCGCACCAACGTCAAGAATGTACCCCAGGATTGGGCCGACCTGCTCAAACCAGAATATAAGGGCACGATTGCGCTGGGAGGCAACCCTTTGCACTCCAGCGTGGCGACGAACACGATATGGGCGGCTGGGCTCTCGCGCACGGGCTCCCTGGATACAGCCCCGGAAGCAGGCATTGAGTTCTTTAAGGAACTCCACCAAAGCGGCAACTTTTTGCCTCTGACCGAGGATGACCCTATCGTGACGATGGAATCCGGGGCGACGCCCATCGTGCTGCACTGGGATTATATCGGGCTCACTCTGCGGGATCAGTTAGAGGGGAACGTGGATGTAGAGATCGTGGTTCCCCAAAGCGGCATTCTCGGCGGCACCTATGCCCAGGCCATCAGCGCCTATGCCCCACATCCCTTCGCCGCGCGCCTTTGGGTGGAATACCTCTACTCAGACGAGGCACAACTGATGTGGCTCAAGGGATATGCCCACCCCATCCGCTACAATGATCTGGTACGACGAGGGGTGGTTCCAGAGGAATTGGCTGCTAAATTGCCGCCCGCTAAAAGCTATGAGAAAGCGCTGTTTCCCACCGTGGATCAGATCACCAAAGCCGTCGAATACATCAGGGAGAACTGGCATAGGGTCATCGCCAGCGAGTGATTGTATCCCTGACTGACTGACAAACGTAAAGAGGCGTATTTTCCCTCCGACGCAGAGCGCCTGTACTCTCTGAACCCGATCAAAGGAAAAGGAGAGTGGAGATGGAAAATACGCCTCGGCTGTATGATACGCTGGTTACGGTGTTGAGCCAACATGAGAAGTGGGAAGCTGTGCGGCATCTGAAAACGTTGGCGTGGAGGGTGGTGGGGTTGATCCTGAGTGGAGAAATTCATCTGAGCGAGTGGGGGCCACCCTTCACAGAGACGGGCGTCTGGGGGCGGCGCGACCCGACGGCTTATATGGAAGAGGTCACCTTTGGCGGCGTCGGCATTCGCTCGCTGGAGCCCGAGGAGCCGATCCA
>JACCSL010000705.1 GCA_013812995.1 Ardenticatenales bacterium
GCGGGGGAGGCGTATTGTTGAAGAGAAGTGACCCAGAGCATGAGTGCCATATTACCCTGTCTGACTCTCAAGGGGCGGAACGGCGTTCAGAGGTAAGCGAACCGTGAAGGTGGAACCCTGCCCCACCTGACTCTTCACAAAGATGTTCCCGCCCATCATCTGACAGAGGCGACGGCTGATCGCCAGACCAAGGCCCGTGCCCCCGTACTGCCTCGTGGTGGTTGCATCTGCCTGAGCAAATTCGTTGAAGATATGTTTGACCTGCTCCTCTGTCAGGCCGATCCCCGTATCACTCACATGAAAATAGATCCAGGGCATCCCATTCTCCTCCGTCGAGTTCACTTCTAGGGTAATGGTACCATGCTTGGTGAATTTTGAGGCGTTGCCCAGGAGATTAATAAGAACCTGTCGAACCTTGGTGACATCCGAGATCATTGGCTCCACGGCACCGATGCGCTGGATGGTAAGGAGGTTTCCGTTCTGGCTCACCAGCGGCTGGACGGTGGTTGCCACCTCGTGAAGCAGCGCAGAGACATCAAATCGCTCTAGATGGAGATCCATCTTCCCGGCCTCAATCTTGGATAGATCTAGAATGCCATTGATGAGCACGAGGAGATGACGGCCCGCCGTCCATATTTTTTCCAGACTGGGTGCAAAGTCGTGTGCATCCTGACTAGCCGCCACCTCCTGAAGAAACTCGCTGTAGCCGATAATGGCACTGAGCGGTGTGCGCAGCTCATGGCTCATGGTTGCCAGAAAGACACTCTTGGCCTGGTTGGCCGCCTCGGCGGCCTCCTTGGCAGATTCCAACTCTTCTGCGGCCCGTTTCCGCTCCGTGATGTCACGCAGAATCATCTGGATGGCGGGTGCGCCCATGTAGGTAATGGGGACAAGGGTCATCTCCACATTCACTACCTGCGCATCCACCCGCCGAACCCTGGCCTCCAGAAGCGGCAACTGGACGTTATGCGCCTGCAACTGCTGAAGCCGAGCCTCCAGCGTTTCTCGCTCGCCCGGCTCGGCGAAGTCCCAGAGGGAGCGCCCAACCAGTTGATCCGGGCTCTGTAGTCCAAAGAGGGTCGCTCCCGCCGTGTTGGTAAAGATGACCTTATCCCCGCGCGAGACAATAATCGTGTCGGGCGAGAGTTCCACCAGCCGTTGGTAGCGCGTATCGCTTTCCTGACGTCCCCGCTGGGCACTCTCCAGACTTTCCAGCATCCCGTTGATGGCGACCGCGAGGGCTGCCAGTTCGTCCTCACCTGCCATGTTGACCCGTGCGCTCAGGTTAGCGCTTTCGCCGACCTGCCCCACGTCCCGGCTTAGACGCGCCAGCCGCGCGAGAATAAGCTGTTCCAGCATCAAGAGGTTCACACCTCCAAAGACAACGCCGACCGTCACAAGGGCCAGAACCAGATAGAGCAAGATGGTCTCTGCCTGCTGATAGAGCGTGCGGGGGAGCTCGACTCTCAGCAGCAGCGCGGGGTCGTTGTTCAGATCTATCACTGGCGTATAGCCTACCAGCGTAGCATCATTCAGCGGGGCGACATAGGTCGATTGATCGTGTTGCTTGATCCAGGCCCGCGCCTCGATCACATCCGGGGGCAGGGCTGGGTCATCCAGCCGGTAGAGAGTGAGCGGGAGGCGAACTCGCTCTCCCATGCGCGCGACCTCCTCCGGTTTCAGTTCGCGCGCCATGAGGATGGTTCCCATGAGTGGTCCTTTGGCCTCGCTCGTGACGATGGGGCGTGAGGCAATCAGCAGAATACGATCCGGCAGCAGCAAGATGCCGCTCGTGCTGCTCAGGGGCTCCGTATGCGTAAACAATGGGTTGTCGGAGGCGAGGAAGGAGGTCAGACTCTCTGGCAGCGGGGGCCGCACGTTCGTTTCCAAATCAAACCAGGTGCCATGAACCAACTGCTGCTCTCTGTCGAGAATGGCCAGCAGGTTGAGATGCATATCGGAAAAGGTAAGATCGGCCAGGTTGGAGTCTATAAACGCCTGGTTGCCATCCTGAGCAAATTGGTATGTGTCATCCCAGACCGCCCAATCCGAAAGCTGTGTGTCGAGTTGCTCTTGCTCGTTCAGCAGGACATTTTCGGCCCGCGTCAGATTTTGCCTGAGTTGTTGATCCTCCAATTCCGTGAAACTGCGTAGCAAAAGGGTAGAGAGCACGGCATACAGAACCAGGATCAGCCCGATGAGGGTGGCACTGATGAGCAGAAGTGTCTTTTCTCGCACCTTCATCGATTTTTCCTCTTCATCACAACCCGGTACCACCATAGCGGCGCGTCATGGTTGCATCGACCTGGCTGAATGGCTTGAAAATCTCTTGCAGCTTCTCAGGCGGAATCCCAATTCCACTATCGGTAACACTGAAGCAGAGCCATGCTTTGCGCTGCTCCCGCTCGTGCCCCACTTCCAGAACGATCTCTCCCTCGCTGGTAAATTTGGTCGCATTCGACAGGAGGTCGAGCAGCACCTGCCGCAGCCGGGCAAGGTCGGTGTGGATCAGGCCGACTTCATTGGGGCAGATAATCACGAAATGATTGTGATTCTGCTCCATCTGAGGGGCAACTGTGCTGGCAACCCCTCGTACGACAGCCCCTACCTCGAAGGTGATGGGGGTCCATTCCAGGCGGCCTGCCTCAATTTTAGCCAGGGTCAGAATATCATTGATAATCGCCAGGACGTGGTGGCC
>JACCSL010001018.1 GCA_013812995.1 Ardenticatenales bacterium
CAGATACGCGTGCGCCTCCGCAGGAAGCGCCGCACGTATTTCGGGGGCCAACATCGGTATCTCGCTCATGGCCTTAGCTTACTCGATTTTCGCTCTGCTTGTCCATACCCCCCCCTGAACTATTACCATGCAAGCAGTAGTTAGTTTAAAAGATGCAACTACAGAAGTAAAAGATCTGCTTGAGCAATTCAAAGCAGAGGGAGAGGTGCCTGACGCATCAACCATAGGACAAATACTAGACAAAGCCGTCGCAACTATTGGTAGAACTATTACAGAAGCTAGTGAGGCACAGAAAGAGCTAGTTAGCGTTACTAGGCAGCAGCAAAAAGAGTTCGAGAGGCAGAAAAACACTTTGGGTAATTTAGCATCACTTGGCATTATGGCGGCCTGTTTTGGACATGAGACAACAAAAGCCGCAAATCTTCTGGCATTGAGATCGAAGCAACTTGAAAGAAATATGCGGCAGGGATTATTCATGGTTTTACCAGATATGCAACAGGACATAGACAGAGATCTTCAAATTATCAGCAATGAGGCGAAACGCATAACAACATTCGCCGAATTCACTTTAGGCAATGTATCCCGGAGCAAACGAGAACGCAAGGATGTGTATTTAAATACATTAATACAAGATGTGTTTTCTCATTTTCAACGCTCTCTAGAAGAAAGAAATATTGCCGTGCAATTAGATTTACCAATTACCCTCGATCCTATTAGGGCTTTTCCAATAGACTGGGAGAGCATTGTTATTAACTTTATCACCAATTCAATCTGGGCATTACAAGAAACCCCAAAGGGGAATCGCATTATACGTGTTAATCTTCAGCAAGTGAAAGAAACTTTGCAACTGACTTTCGCAGATAGCGGATATGGATTAGAAGCCCATACAGAAGATAAAATATTCCAGCCAACTTTCTCTACTCGACGAAATGAGAGGGGAGATATTATTGGTACAGGGATGGGTTTAACGATCGTCAAAGGCTTCGTCGATTCTTATGAGGGTGGAAAAATCGAAGTTATTCCCTGTTGTGATCTAGGAGGAGCAGAGTTCAGTATTCAAGTAAATATTCCACATCGGCGCGGGGGTAAAAATGAGTAATCCAATCTTATGGTTTATTGATGAGGACGATATAGAGAGAGAGACTTACTATAAAGAACTTAGGCGATTATTGCCTATTAGTATTCAAATTGAAACCATCTCACCACTTCCTCAAACAGTAGAGGGCTTTCTAGACTTACTAATTAATCCCTACACAGCTTGTATTATTGTGGATCAAAGGTTGAATGAGGGCGGTGATGTAAATTATAATGGTATTACAATAGCAAAATATCTCCGGGGCGTAAATTCAAAAATCCCCATTTATATTCTCACCAACTACGCAAAAAATCATGACGAATTTGCTGGAGGAGAATGGAGTGTTGAGGAGGTAATTGCAAAAGGAGATCTTCAAGATGACAGGCTATCAGCTATAATTACAGCAAGGCTTCTCCGACGGATAAGTGTATATGAAGACATCTTGATTGATCGAGAACAAAGATTCAACGAATTGCTTAAAAAAAGCTTAATTGACAGTTTAGATGATAATGAGAGAACAGAACTAAATGAGCTACGCTTCGCGAGAGTCGCACCGATCTTAGCCGACGAACTAACAGAGGTCACGAGTCTAGAAGAGTCAATAGATATTAACAAAAAACTTTTGAGTTTGTTAGAAAAATATTTACCGGAAATAGGAGTTAACAATGAGTGAGGAAGTGCTTTTCTTCCCTTTGTTGAAAAGGAGAGGAGCGTACAGAACTAAGCGCACCGGTGAATATTATGCGAGCTACCATGAATATAAACAGGAAATAAGAGAAGATTGTTTAGGTCGTTGTGTTTATTGTGATTGTCATGAAAATGAATTGGGTGGTTCAGAACAGATGAACCTTGATCATTTTCGACCCCGGAAGTACAAGGAGCACGAGAATCTTATTAGCAACCCTCACAATTTAATTTGGGCCTGTGCAGGTTGCAATAGACTAAAATTGGATGATTGGCCGGCTCTGGGCTTAGAGGAGACTTTTGTGGGAGATACAGGCTACTTAGACCCCTTTGTCACAAAAAGATGTGATTATTTTGCGGTAGAGTCTCATGGAGAGATTGTCCCTCTACAACCACCTGCCGCCTATATTATTATTCGATTAGAGTTGAATCGCCTTAGCCGACGGAACAAACGTAAGGAGCGCCATGACGCACATAAGTTGGTAGAAAATCTTACGTATAGGATAGATCAATTAAGATCGAAAGATAATCTGACCCACGAAGAAATAGATTTAATATCCTTGATGGAACAGTCTCTTGAAATGATGAAACAACGATTGAATTTCGAGCTACATGAATGAATACTCGTAAGTTTATATTTTGTCCTCTCGCCTACAGCCTACAGAATAGATGCGCTTCAATGCCTACACAACCAGAAAAAACCTCGGTGACACACCTCAATGACAACCATCTTGTCAACAAAATTTAGAGGTTTTGCTACCGCCGCCCAAATTCCCGCTCTAGCTGCGCGTGGGAGAGGCGCACAACGGTGGGCCGCCCGTGGGCGCAGGTGCGCGAGAGGTCGGTTTCTTCGAGTTGGCGCATGAGGTCACGCATCTCATCATGGGTGAGCCCATCGCCCGCCTTGACCGCGCCCCGGCAGGCAGCGTACATAACGAGCCGCTCCTCCCACGAGAGCCCTGAGCGGTCTGCGATGGCCCCATCGAGAATCTCGGCCAGGGCCGCTGCCGGGTCCGGGTGCTGCTTGAGCAGGGTGGGCAGCGCGCGCAGCAGAACCATCAAGCCGCCGAAAGGCTCGACCTCGAAGCCCAGGCGGAGTAGGGCCTCTTGCTGCTGCTCCACCAGCGCCATCTGCTGGGGGGTGAGTTCCAGAGTCAACGGGGCGAGCAGCCGCTGGGAGGGAACGCCCTGGCTGGCGCGTGCCTTCTGGAAGCGCTCCAACAGCACCCGCTCGTGCGCGGTGTGCTGGTCCACCAGGTAGAGCCCATCCGGCCCCTCGCAGACGATGAAGGTCTTGTGAATCTGCCCCAGCACGCGCAGGGGCGGGAGCCGGGAGCTGCCTGCGATGTCATACGTGGTTTCCTCAGCCGTGGGGAGTGCCGCGCCAAAGC
>JACCSL010000808.1 GCA_013812995.1 Ardenticatenales bacterium
CAGCGTATCATACAGCCGAGGCGTATTTTCCATCTCCACTCTCCTTTTCCTTTGATCAGGTTCAGAGAGTACAGGCGCTCTGCGTCGGAGGGAAAATGCGCCTCTTCACGTTTTGTCAGTCAGTCAGCGATATAGCCACTATTGCGGGCAATATAGGTGTCCATCTCGCGCACATATCCCCGCATCCGCTTGACCCCATCTCGGTCCAGAATCGGAAGGTCGATCCCCTCTTCATCATAAAACCAGCTCTCCAGCACCTCTTTGATGTCGGCCAGCCGATCCAGGGCACGCCGGGTGTTGCCATGCCAGAGGTAGTGCTTGACGCTCTCCAGACAGTGCTCCAGGGTTTTCTCCCCCGTCAGATTGTCGATGAGATCAGGAACAGGCGGGGTAGGCAGCCCGCGTGCGCACTGCCGCAGCACGGTGAGGCGCGTGGTCAGATGGAACCAATCTAAAATATGTTCAGCCTGCGGGTTGAGGTAGGGGTATGTCAACGATTGATGCTGTTGGCGAATTGTTTTTGACACCACTTTCCTCTTTGAGGGTAGGTTGCTCTCCGACAGATTTGTAAGTCTCTTACTGACTGGAAATCGCCTGTCTGGTAAATTCGCCAACAGCATCAACGCTCCAACGCTTGGGAGGCCGCCTGGCCGCTGATCCGGTCGCTGGTGAAGCGACGCCTGCAACATGGCTATCGCATTGTTGGAATGGGGGAGGGATGGTACAAGCCCCCTGAGTCTGGTATAGTTGACACCTTGAGGCCACAAGCCACACCATCACCCGCCGCTTGACAGGAGAACGCCATGAGCCGCTCGACCGCACCCCGTCCCTTGTCCGCGCCCCTGCCTCCCGCTTGCCCCCTGACACGCCGCCAACTGCTGCACCTAGGTCTGGCCCTGAGCCTGGGCAGCCTCAGTGGCTGCCAGGCGGGCTCCGGTGCCCCCGGTGCCACCACGACGCCCGATCCGCAAGCCCTGTTAGCCAGGGGGGAAACGATTGCGTCCGCCCTTCTGCTGCGTGAGGCACAGCGCGAGGGCACCCTCTCCACGATTGCTTTGCCACGCACCTGGGTTAACTATGGAAAAATCATCGACACCTTCACCGAGCGATACGGGCTAGCCTACAATGGCCTGCATACCGACTACGGTTCCTCGCAGGAGATTGAGGCGATTCGCGCCCACCCAGAAGGGGGCGAGCTGGCCCCCGATGTGGTCGATATTGGGATGGGCTATACCGAACCCGCCAAGGCCGAAGGACTTTTCGCCCCCTATAAGGTGGCGACCTGGGACACCATCCCGGACGCGCTCAAGGACCCCGAGGGCTATTGGTATGGGGATTACTATGGGGTGATGGGCTTCCAGGTGAGCCGTACCAATGTCAAGAACGTCCCGCAAAGCTGGGAAGAGCTGCTCAAGCCGGAGTACAAGGATATGATTGCCCTGGCAGGCAATCCCAACGAGTCGAGCACGGCGATCCATGCCGTGTGGGCCGCCGGGCTGGCACGCACGGGCTCCCTGGATGACGCACCTGCCGCCGGGATTGAGTTTTTCATGGAACTGAACCGCGCCGGCAACTTTCTGCCGACCGCCTACACGCCAGAAACCATTGCCAGTGGGGATACCCCCATCGTGATTCACTGGGACTACGTGGGGCTGGGCAACCGCGACGCGCTGCAAGATCAGATCGAGTTGGAGGTGGTAATTCCCGAGTCAAGCGTGCTGGGCGGGGCGTATGCCCAGGCGATCAGTGCGTACGCCCCACACCCCTTTGCCGCCCGGCTGTGGGAAGAGTTCCTCTACTCCGATGAGGGACAATTGTTGTGGTTGGAGGGCTATACCCATCCGGTGCGCTACGCGGACCTTGTAGCGCGCAACAAAATACCAGCGGAGCTAGCCGCCAAGCTGCCGCCCGCCGCGGCTTACGCGCGGGCGACCTTCCCCACCGTGGCCCAAACGACGGCGGCCACCGAGTTTGTGCCTGCGAACTGGCATCGGGTCATTGAGGCCCGTCCCCGTTGAGCGACACCCCCAACTGGCGCGGTCCTCCGGTCTGAGGGCCGCGTGTGTCGCCCCGCGCGATACCAAGCCCTGACATGAGACAGGAAGCGTCTTTTGAGTGAAGGAACATCCCCAGAAGAGCTGAAACAGACGGTAGCGACCCTGGCGGAGGCGCTGGGGGAGCGCACGCCGCAGGTCCAGTGGCAACTGAGGCGCGTGGTGCGCCACATCGGCCCGGAACGGGCAAGGGCGTTCCTGGCCCAGGCGCAGGAGGTCGAGGCGCAGGGCGGGCTGCTGACCAAGGATGAGTCGCGCCGTCGGACCCCTGGTGGCACATTCTTCCATGTGGTACGTGAGAGTCTGTCCCCAGAGGAGCAGCGCCTGCTCTTTCCCTGGAACAAGCAGGGCAAGAAGCAGCGCAAGAGAAAGAAGCAGCAGGCCGCGGCTGCCGGAAGCCAGGCCGCAGAAGCGTTGGAGCGGTCGAGCGATAAAGCGTTGGAACAATGGCAACGGCAAACAACAACAGGTTCTGCTCGCTCAGGAGAAAGAGGGCACGAGGCGGAAGGCGCAGGTGGAGACGAATCCGTTCGCTCCACTGCTCCAACGCTCCAACGCTCCCGAAGCGGCATGGTTGGGCCGGGCAGAAGCGCTGCACGCATTGATGGCATCCAAGGAATACGGGAGGGCAAGTGCGATGAAAGTGACGCTGATTGGTAGACCGGGCAAGGTGAGCCACCAGGGGCCGTTCGTGATGACCACGATGCGAGGACCAGTAAAGGCTGCCTCGCTCCCCAAGGGGCTGCCCGAGATGCCCCCCGCCAGCAAGCTGCTGTACGTGGTCTATATCGCAGACAAGCAATGGCAGAAGGTCAAGGAGGCCAGCCAGAGCCCGGACGACGTGCTGATCGTGGAAGGCCACTTGACGTATGACGAGGAACTGAAAAAGATGAGCGTCTTCGCCACGAACGTCACCACCAAGGGGCTCGAACAGGCCAAGCGTGGCCGGGCAACGCCCCAGGCGGCACAGGAAGGGAGAGAGGCATGACGCAAGCGCCAGGCAGCCACCGCCTCCTGCTCCTCCTCTGCGCCCTGCTCCTGCTGGCCTGCACCCCGACCCCGCAGGACGGCTCCGCGCTCCAACAGCCAGCGGGGGAGCCGCTCAAGGTGGTCTTCGTCTATATTGATCCACTGGGAGATCGAGGATGGACCTGGGCGCATGACCAGGGGCGACTTGCCATCGAGGAAACCTTTGGCGAGCAGGTCGAGACCAGCTACGTCGAGCACCTGCCGGGGGCGGGCGACCCTACCGAGGCGATCCGGGCCTTGGCCGAGCAGGGCTATGATGTGATCTTTACGACCTCCTTCGACTTTATTGAGCCGACGGAGCAGGTGGCGCAGGAGTTTCCCAAGAGCTGGTTTATCTCGATCTCCGGGGACGAGACGGCCCCTAATCTGAGTACGGTGTTTGGGCGCATGGAAATGGCCCCCTACCTGAGTGGTCTGGTCGCGGGAGCCGCCACACAGTCCAACCAGATTGGCTATATTGCCGCGTTTGACATTCCCGAAGTCGTGCGCGGGCTGAACGCTTTTACGCTCGGCGTGCGCGCCGTCAATCCAGAGGCCGAGGTCCAGGTACGCTACATCGGGAGCTGGTTTGCCCCAGAACAAGAAGTAGCGACCGCCCACACCTTGCTGGAGGCGGGGGTGGACGTGCTAACCCAACACCAGGCCAGCACGGTGATCCAGCAAGCCGCCCAGGAAGCAGGGGTGGCCTCGATTGGCTACCATTCCGACATGCGGCGCTTTGTGGGCGATAGTGTGCTCACCAGTGCCGTGTGGGACTGGCGGGCCAAATATACCGAGGTCATCGGGCAGATTCTGGCAGGCACGTACCAGAGTGAGAGCTACTACGGCCATGAGGTGGTGGACCTGGCCCCCGTCAGCCCGCAGGTGAGTGCCGCGACGGTCGCGCAGGTGGAGGGACAGGAGACGGCCCTGCGCAGCGGGGCGGCGGACGTGTTTTGTGGCCCCCTGCGCTCTAATACCGAGGTGCTTGTCGTGGAAGCAGGCAAGTGCCTGACGGATGCGGAGCTGTTCACCATGCAGTGGTATGCAGAGGGGGTGGTAGGCGACGCTCCGGCTCCCGCCCCTGGTGGCCTGGGGCAGAGCAGCGACAAAGCACCGGCCTGGCAGCTCATTGAACCGACATCGAGGCTTGCCCCGTGAGCGTTGCCTCTGGCACAGGAACAGGCCGAGCAGGGTTGGCAAGGTGTCAGCCAGGCTACCCCCGCCGCGCGGCACAGGCCGTCACCCGCCCGGACAGGCTGGCGCAGGGAACCTACCTCGTCAGCCCCGCCAGCGGACATAGTGACCCACCCGAGTTACCCCGCCCTGCCCTGCGCCCTTACCCCAGTTATCTTCAATCAAGGAGGGGTTTTATCTATGGGTGCTGTCGCATGGCAAGCCAAGACGGGCGAAGAAGTAGAGAAAAGCCCTTGCTCAACTATTTGCAGGCGGTTTTAGTGGTATGCAGAATCCATGCTCAACCCATTGCGGGGCCGGTGACATAAGGATCTCGATTCGATGCAACCCACTTTGCGGAGTTGCTAAGCCAGAAGCGTGGGCCGATGGAGTTGCGCGGCTACCCAGATCGGGGTGCCTTTCAGATGGCCCTTCGATCATTCGGAACTGGAGCCCGGCACCTACGAAATCTTCGTTGCCAGAAAGCCCAGCGGCTGATTCAGAACATTCATTCACATTTCGGGTAAGCTTTCCACAGAAAGCGGCGGGTTATCCGCACCCATTATCGAGGAGGAGAACGCCAGGATGCAGGTATTCAACCGGATCGCCACCAGCATACTCGAAATGATCGGTAAGGTTCTCTGGGGATTCAAGCCCAATCTGATGAAAGATATCGTCGCGCAAGAGGGGTCGGTCAACTCACTCTCCTGGTTTGCGCGGAACATGCCAACTTACGAGAAAACCCTTGACGACTGGGGAGCCATCCGCACACATCTGTTGGCAACCGAAATTTCGGTGCTAAATGGCTGCTCCTACTGCACCTATGGCCACGCATCAGCGCTACAGTTACACTACTACAAAGATTATGGAAAGCTGTTGCCCTCTGACGAAGATCAAATTGCAAGTTGGCATTCGGTGAGCGAGGATGAGACGGTAGATCGTTTTCGGGAACTGATCGGTTCAGCGGAGTTGTCGAGTGAACTCCCTATTTTGGAGCGAATGCTTGTGCTTCGGCGAGGAAGTGAGGAGCCTACATCTGAAGAGGACCGCAAGATTGTACACTTCATCAAGATGTTCCAACTGCTGAATCGCTGCGGGATCAACGCCAAAACCAGCCACGATCAGGCGCATGATCCTATCAACAAGGATAGTGCGTTGCGGGAGCAGTATCAGCAGGTACGGGGCGAAATTCCGGATAGCCCCCCCCATCATCATTGAGGGCCCGAAACAAACATTCGTGTCATGAGCCGCCATAGGAGGGCTTTCACCGACTGTGAGACCAGGATTGCGCCAAAAATCGGGGCTGTTTTTGGGACCAGCAACCTGACTGACTGACAAATCTTTTTTATGTGCATCTCAGCACCTCTGCCATCTATATCTCGTGGTTGCTGCTGCCAGATACCCACAAGATATAGTATGGGGTGACGGGCTTTCTGGATCTGTTGGAG
>JACCSL010000809.1 GCA_013812995.1 Ardenticatenales bacterium
CTCCAACAGATCCAGAAAGCCCGTCACCCCATACTATATCTTGTGGGTATCTGGCAGCAGCAACCACGAGATATAGATGGCAGAGGTGCTGAGATGCACATAAAAAAGATTTGTCAGTCAGTCAGCAGGCGCAACTCTGGGTGTGCGTGAGGTCGCTTTGCTCCCAGCAGGTTGCCAGTGTCAGCGTGCGCCGCAAATAGCGCAGCACTTCGAGGGGGCGCTGGGTCAGCCGGTAGCATTCGGCCAGGAAAAAGTAGGTTGCCCAGTCCGCACCCCGCTGCGCGGCACCGTGAAATTCGGTGATAGCGACCTCATACTCGCCCTGAAGATAGTAGGCTGTCGCGCTAGGTTCCTCGGCCAGGGCCGCCTCACAGTGGAGCAGTGCCTTATCGTCGGCCCCTATTTCCTCGTAATCCACCCCTTTCTGGTAAAAATGGTTGGCTAACAAGGGGGCGATCTTGGTGACTTTCCCCTTTTAGGGGCCTACTTGGTGCCTTTTGCCCTTTGACTTTCCGTTCCTCCGTTACGTCGGCTCTTCCCCAAGGATCAACAGCACTTGGTGCAACTCCACGGGCTGCCGGGTCTCGCAACGAATCTCCTTGACGATTCCCGCCCGCGGCGCGCGAAGCTCGTTTTCCATCTTCATGGCCTCCAAGATGACCAGGGGCTGATTGGCCGCAATGCTCTGGCCAATCTCCACCGGAATCTTGACGACCAAGCCCGGCATGGGGGCTTTGATCTGCAAATCCCCGACGAGTTTCTTGTCCGGACCCTGGAACGCCTTGAGGCGCTTGGTCCGCTCGTCCTCGACCGTCACCTCGTAGCGCTCGCCATCTAGCAGGATGCGCCACGCACCTTCCTCCAGAGACGCGTAGACCTCGTGGGACTGACCCTCCATGAGCATGGAGTACACCACCTGGTCGGAGATGTGCTGGAGGTCCACCTCGAAACGCTCCCCCTCGACCTCAACGGAGCCGTCCTGGTGGATAGTAATTTCAAGTTCTTCGCCATCGACATAGGTAGAATAAGTGGTTGACATAGCCTCACCAGAGATGAATGGCGCGGCGACGCCCGTCGATTTTCCACTGGCTGGGGCTGTCGCCGACCCCCCCGACCATGACCAATGCCTGCTGGCGGCGGCGGTGGGCCAGCACCGTCGCGGCGATGGCCGCTGCACGCTTCTGCTGCGGAATCCAGTCGTCCATCAGATCGGGGTTCGCGGCCAGGAAACCCGTATCGAAGTTCGCCGCCTGGAAATTCCAGTTCTCCACGAGCCGACGGTGGAAGGGAATGTTACTCTTGACGCCGAGAATGCGGTATTCCCGCAGGGCCCTGCGCAGCCGCACCACGGCATCGCCGCGCGTGTCGCCGTGGACGATCAGCTTGGCGATCATCGGGTCGTAGTAGAGCGAGACTTCCATGCCCTCGTACATGCCGCTTTCCATGCGCACGCCCGGCCCCGTCGGCTCCACAATGGAGGTAACCGTGCCCACCGAGGGCATGAAGTTGGCGTAGGGATCCTCCGCCGTGATGCGAACCTCTATGGCGTGTCCCTTGAGGCGGATGTCCTCCTGCCGGTAGCGCAGGCGTCGGCCAAAGGCGATGCGAATCTGCTCCTTCACGATGTCGATGCCCGTGACGAGCTCGGTGACCGGGTGCTCGACCTGGAGACGGGTGTTCATCTCCAGAAAGTAGAAGTTCTTGTCGCGGTCCACCAGGAATTCCATCGTTCCCGCGTTGACGTAGCTCGCGCGGCGTGCGGCGGCGACGGCGACGGCTCCCATGCGCTCGCGCAGCTGCTCATCGACGAAGGGCGAGGGCGCTTCCTCCACGAGTTTCTGGTGGCGGCGCTGGATGGAGCACTCGCGCTCGCCCAGGTAGATGCAGTTTCCGTGCTGGTCGGCCAGTATCTGAATCTCGATGTGCCGCCCATTCTCGATCAGCTTCTCGATGAATACGGTGTCGTCGCCAAAGGCGGCCTTGGCCTCGCGGCGCGCTCCGGCGAGGGAGTTTTCGAGTTCGGCGGGGTCGTGGACCATGCGCATGCCCTTGCCACCGCCTCCGGCGGCTGCCTTGACCATGACCGGGAAGCCAAGCTCGTGGGAGAAAGCGATGAGTTCGTCATCGTTCAGGCCGCGTGGGGAGCCTGGCACCACGGGGACCCCCGCCGCGATGGCGGTCTCGCGGGCGCTGACTTTGTCGCCCATGAGGTCCATTGCCTCAGCGGAGGGACCGATGAACACAAGCCCCGCCGCCTCGACGGCGCGCGCGAAGGCCGCGTTCTCGGCCAGGAAGCCGTAGCCAGGATGCACGGCATCCGCGCCGCTCTTCTTCGCCACCTCGATGATCTTGTCAATGCGCAGGTAGCTTTCCACGGCGGGCGCGGGGCCGATGTGGTACGCCTCGTTGGCATAACGAACGTGGAGGGCGTTGCGGTCTGCATCCGAGTAGACGGCGACGGATTGCATCCCCAGTTCCTGGCAGGCGCGAATCACGCGTACCGCGATTTCGCCCCGGTTGGCAACCAGGATTTTTCGGCTTGATGGATTTAATGAATTGGTAGGCATAGATTGTTAATCCGTGTGTAGAAAGTTAGAACCCTGCCCGCACGGGGCTAAAGCTACCGTGCTACCATAGCAAAGCCCCCTTCGAGGGCTATCGCCTTCAGCCCCAACGGGGCTTCGCTAAAACAGCCCGGTCCCTTTAGGGCCGGGCGGGGTCTCCGGCCAAGGATTCGACAGAAATCCCCAAGAAATCAGACGTCGAGAAAGCCGATTGTTCCGATACCGTAGCGGAATCACAGACAAGGGCAATTCTTGCCCCGTTTCTTGATCCCATGCCTTTGTGGGTTTTAGGAAAGGTCTAAGTCTTGATAGATGATCTCGACGATGACATCGTCAAGGTTCACGCCGCCCGTTCGCTCTTGCGCCGGAGCAAATCCTCCTGCGTGACGTCCTCCAGCGAGGAAACGATGTGATGAGCAATATTTTCGAAGTCGCTGGGTTTGTAGGCGTGGTTGGGCACGGCGATGCAGTGCATGCCCGCTGCCCTGGCGGCGCGTGCCCCGTTGAGGCTATCTTCCAGTGCCACGCAATGCGCCGGGGCGACACCGATTCGCTCGGCGGCAAGAAGATAGACATCCGGGGCGGGTTTGCCCCTCGCGACCTCTTCCCCGGAACAGATCGCCTGCAATCGTGCCCGCCAGCCGAAGTGATCGACGACATACTGCACGACTCGCATGGGCGAGCTACTGGCAATCGCCACGGGCACCCCCAGCGAGTTTGCCAGCGCCATGACCTGCTCTGCGCCTGCCATGAGCGTCAGGGAGCGCTTGAACTCGGCCAGAACGTTGTCAACCAGCTGTGCCTCGAACTCAGCCCGGTCACTGTCAATGTGGTACTCGCGCAGCATGAGCGCGGTACATTCATCCATTCTCATGCCGATGTGCTTCCTGGCAATCTCGCTGTCGTACTCGCGACCATGCGAGGCCAGCAGGGCGCGCTCCACCTTCTCCCAGAGAATCTCGGAGTCGATGAGCAGCCCGTCCATGTCGAAGATTATTGCAGCGTCCAAAGCGTCTGTCCTTCAAGTTTTGTGAGGATGTCCGGGCCGCTCGCGGTGATGGCGATGGTGTGCTCGAACTGAGCGGAGAGCGAGCCATCGGCGGTGACCTCCGTCCAGCCATCGGCGAGGGTGCGGCGGCGCGCGGTGCCCAGGTTAATCATCGGCTCTACGGTGAAGACCATGCCTGGGCGGAGCCGGGGGCCGCGCCCCTGCTGCCGCACATGCATGACGGTCGGAGCCTCGTGGAGCTGCTTGCCTACGCCGTGGCCCGTCAGGTCGCGAACGACGGACATACCCTTGCTCTGCGCGTAATCCTCGATGACAGCACCAATATCGTTGAGGTACTCACCTGGCTGCGCCGCCTCGATGCCCAGGCGCAGGCATTCCAGCGCCACCTCCATGAGACGGTGGGCCTCCGGTGAGATGGTTCCGATGGCGAAGGTCTTGCAGGCATCCCCGCAGTAGCCCCGGTAGCGCAGGCCGATGTCGATACCGACAATGTCGCCCTCTTTCAGCGCGCGGTCATCTGGAATTCCGTGGCAAATTTCCTCATTGATGGAGGCGCAGATGGTGCCGGGAAAGGGCGGGTTGCTTGCCGTACTGCCCTGGTAGCCCTTGTAAAGTGGCTTGGCTCCCTGGCTGCGCAGATATTTCTCTGCGAGCGTATCCAGGTCTCGCAGCGTTATGCCCGGTTTGATGGCCTCGTTGATCCTCTCATAGGTCTCGGCCACGATGCGCCCGGCGTCCCGCATCAATTCGATCTCACGTTGACTTTTTAACTCTATCATTCAGCACGTGCTCTCGCTCTGTTGGGGCGGGTCTGAGACCCGCCCTTACAATGGGATGTTCCCGTGTTTCTTCGGGGGATTGCTCTGGCGCTTGTTCTGGAGCATCTCCAGGGCGGCAATGATGGATGGACGGGTGCGATGCGGCTCAATGACATCATCGACGTAGCCATACGAGGCCGCGACATAGGGATTGGCAAAGGTTTCACGATACTGCTCGACCAGCTCGACGCGCTTTGCCTCGGGGTCCTCTGCCTCCGTAATCTCGCGCCGGTTGATGATGTTGACCGCGCCCTGCGGTCCCATCACGGCGATCTCGGCACAGGGCCACGCGTAGATGATGTCACCCCGGATGTGGCGCGAGGACATGACATCGTAGGCTCCGCCATACGCCTTGCGCGTGATGACGGTAATCTTGGGCACCGTCGCCTCGGCGTAGGCGTAGAGGAGCTTCGCGCCGTGGCGAATGATGCCGTTGAGCTCTTGCCCGACGCCGGGCAGGAAGCCCGGTACATCCTCCAGCGTTACGAGCGGGATGTTGAAGGCATCGCAGAAGCGGACAAAGCGCGCGGCCTTGGTGCTGGAGTCGATGTCCAAAACCCCGGCCAGCACCATCGGCTGCTGTGCCACAATCCCCACCGCGCGCCCCGCGAAACGAGCCAGGCCAATCAGAATATTCTGAGCGAAGTGCTCTTGAATCTCGAAAAACTCCCCATCGTCCACGATCATGTGGATGACTTCCTTCATATCGTAGGGCTTGTTGGGGTTGTCGGGGATGATAGCGTTGAGCTTCGTTTCCATGCGGAGCGGATCATCAAGCACACGCTTGCGGGGAACTTCTTCGAGGTTGTTCTGGGGAATGTAGGTCAGCAATTCGCGGATCATCGCCAGGCAGTGCTGCTCGTTGTCAGTCGCAAAGTGGGCAACGCCGCTGCGGCTGTTGTGGGTCATTGCCCCACCAAGATCCTCGTGGGTTACATCCTCGTGCGTGACGGTCTTGACCACGTCCGGCCCGGTGACATACATGTAGGAGGTGTCTTTGACCATGAAGATGAAGTCGGTGAGTGCCGGAGAGTAGACCGCGCCGCCCGCGCTCGGCCCCATGATGGCGGAAATCTGCGGGATGACACCGCTGGCCTGGACGTTGCGCAGGAAGATGTCCGCGTAGCCGCCCAGTGCTACAACACCCTCCTGGATGCGCGCGCCGCCTGAGTCTTGCAGGCCGATGACCGGCGCGCCATTTTCCATCGCCAGATCAAGGATACGCACGATCTTGTCGGCGTGCGCGCGTCCCAGGGAGCCGCCCATCACGGTGAAATCCTGCGCGAAGACGTAGACCAGCCGCCCGTCAATCGTCCCGTACCCCGTCACCACCCCGTCGCCGAGCGGGCGGTTGTTCATCATGCCAAAGTTCGTCTCGCGGTGCTGGACGAACATGCCGATCTCTTGAAAGGTGTTGTCATCCAGCAGCAGCTCGATTCGCTCGCGGGCCGTGAGTTTGCCCGCCTTGTGCTGCCGCTCTATTCGCTCAGCTCCGCCCGCCATCCGCGCCTGGGCGCGCATCTCTTCTAACTGTTTTAGCTTGTCTTGCATCGGTGCCTCTAAAAATAAAGTTGGCCGGTTACACAGTTTTATGTACGGCGATGGTTGACCTGGCCGTTTCCACGCCTCGCTTGGCCAACGCAACGAGCCCGAGACCCAGCAGCCAGGTCATGGCGACGGTGTGCCACTGCACGAGCGCGGCGGAGACCTCGAAGGGGTGCGTGGGGTGATGGCCCAGGCCATAATCAACGACATCTGCGACGATGTAGTAGGCGAAGGCGGGCAGCGCGTCGCGGATGCTCCATTTTTCTGTCAGCAGCAGCAGGACGATGCCCTGCGCGATGAGCCCGATATGGGTCACGAACATGGCGACGGAGAGGAGGAAAAAGTCCTGTGTCTGCGCCCAGTAGGCGAGCCAGACCGTGCAGGTCCAGACGCCATATTTGATGAGCCCCATCGCGGTCCAGAGGTTGAACCCCGTCCAGCGTTTTCCGTTACGCTGCCCCCACAGGGCCACGGCGAAGAGTCCCGCCACGAGCGGGCAGTCGGGCACGAAGAGCCACCAGAGGAGCGGTGTCTGGGGCAACTGTGTCCCGTACCAGCCCACGGTGCCCCACAGCAGGCCAATAACATTGGCAACAATGAAGCTCCAGAAGAGCCAGCCATGCCGCAGCATGACGAGTTCGGATAGATGGCGAAGGCGAGTGATGAGTGTGTTCATGGTGTTGTGGGGCGGCCCTCTCCCCCGGCCTTCGGCCGCCCCCTCTCCCCATTCGAGGAGAGGGGGAAGGGTGAGAGGTGCTTAACCTTTCTGACTTCGAGATAGCGTAAGGATTGTTTGGAGCACATGATCCAGGTCATTCAGAATCTGCTCGTTGGTGAAGCGCAGAACTGTCAGGCCCTGCGCGCGGCATTGCTCATCGCGCTCCAAATCGTTTTCCTTTTGAAGGGAGTCAGTATGAACATTTCCATCTACTTCTATCACAAGATTCAATTCGCGGCAGAAAAAATCGAAGATGTAGGGACCAAACGGATGTTGGCGACGGAAGCGCAGCCCTCCTACTCCATCTCTCCGCAGCCGTTCCCACAATTTGGCTTCAGCCCCGGTCATCTGCTGGCGCAACTCTCGTGCCCGCTTCTGAATTTCCGGAGAGGTCCGTCGCCAAAGTTTACCGCCTCCATCCTGATACATTCTATATTCTCCAAACACAAAATTCTTCCCCTTCTCCCCGAATGGGGAGAGGGGGCGGCCAAAGGCCGGGGGAGAGGGCACGCAGAGATACTCAAGGTAATGTCCCAGCGCAATAATCCGGGGTGCAAGTCGGTGATAATATCGGTGTGTTAAAGAGTTGTGGAACCATAATTAATTAAGACGAGAGTAACAACTATTGCAAAACCGAAAGCAAATATACTTAACCCTCCGACTATATTCCACGAGTTCCTCTTCAAGAACCATATCTCGAGCCACAGCCCACCAAGCAGAGAAAAAAGGAGTATGAGGGTCATACCAAAGCTGGGTGTCTCAACATTCTTCTGATAAGTATCAGGACTAAGCCTGCACACGCATGGCTCACCGAAAGCCGCCATATAAAGCACCACCACAAAAACAAGCATCACCAAAGCAATAAACCCAACCAAAACCGTCCCCGAAATCCCACTCAGCCAGGGGCTGCGCCACGCAAGATTCTTCACGGCGTCATGGCGCAGCGGAAGCCGAGGAAGGGCTGGCGCTCGTTGGCACCGAGGACGCCGCGTGCGGTCACTGAGCGTACAATGTCATTCCAGGCCCCGCCGCGATGCACCTTGTCATTGCTGATCTCCGGACCCGGCGGGTTGATGTCAGGGGCGACGGTATAGTAATCGGCCTGGTACGAATCATTCACCCACTCCCAGACGTTCCCACTCATATCCAGGGCTTCAAATGGGCTGATCCCCTCGGGATAGCTCCCCACAGAGGATGTGTCGGAAAAACCATCATCAATGTTGCCATTTTTATAGTCAAAGGAACAATTCTGGTCGCAGAAGTTGAGCCGCTCCCCCGTCGCCTCCTCGTCTCCCCAGGGGAAGAGCTGCCCATCGGTGCCACGCGCTGCTTTCTCCCACTCCGCCTCGGTCGGCAGCCGCCGCCCCGCCCACGTGCAGTACGCCCCCGCATCGTTCCACCTCACGTTGATAACGGGAAAATCTGCAAAGTCAGCATCATCAAAGTAGCGCTCGCGGGTGGCTGAACCTGTTGGATCAGGAGGCTGGCATTTCTCATCTGCCACACAGCGCTCATACATGGCATTCGTCACCTCTGTCTGGTCTATCCAGAAGGCGTCCAGCGAGAGGGTGCGCTGCGGCTTTTCATCGTCCTTGGCAGCGGTGTCACCATCTACCGAGCCGCGCAGAAACTCGCCCGCAGGCACAAACACAAGCGTCATGTCGTCTATCTCGGAAAGCCGCGTAGAGCCGAGGCTGAGCGTTGGGAGCGTTGGGAGCGTTGGAGCGGGGGAACGGGAGAGCGTTGGAACGGGGGAACGGGGGAGCGTTGGAGCGGGAGAGGCGTCGGTCTGCGCGTCGCCCGTGGTTGGTGTGACCTCGGGCGCACCCGAATGATTTTGCAACAGGAAGGTGGCCGCGCCCAGCAGCAGGATGAGGCTCAGCAGCCAAGCCAGGGGAAAACCGCGCCGCGCTTCCCGTGGTTGGACCAGCGGTTGAGGTGGGGCGAGAATAGGAATTTCCTGTTGCAAAAGCTCGGTAGGGGCAGGTATGAAACTCGCCCCTACTGGGGTCTGCAAGGCATTGACCAACTCGCGGGCAGTGGCATAACGCCCATCACGCTGCTTTGCCATTGCCCGGTCAATGATGGCCTGGAGGTGCGCGGGCAAGTCGCGGTTGGCTTCGCGCAGGGTCGGGATGGGGTCGCTGACATGGCGCAGCGCCATCCCCATTGGCGTATCGGCCTGGTAGGGCAGTTGCCCGGTCAGCATCTCGAAAAGAATCGCGCCCAGCGCATAAATGTCGCTTCGCCCGTCCAGCTTCTCGCCGCGTGCCTGCTCCGGGCTCATATACGCGGGGGTGCCAATGAGCCCGCCCGTGCTGCTGAGTGCCTGGCTCCCCTCCATGAGCTTCGCGATGCCAAAGTCCGCGATGTAGGGTGCATTCCGCTGGTCGAAGAGAATGTTCCCCGGCTTCAGGTCCCGGTGAAGGATGCCACGCTCGTGCGCCTCGTCCAGTGCCGGGGCCAGCGCGCCGAGAATCCGCGTAATCTCATGGAGCGGAAGCGGCCCTCCAGCTAATCGCTCGGCCAGCGAGCCGCCCGCCATATACCGCATCACGATGAAGGGTTGCCCCTCTTCCTCCCCAAAGTAATAAACCGGGACAATCGCCGGGTGCTCCAACGAGCCGATGATCTTTGCCTCGTGTCGAAATCTCTCGCGGAAACTCGCGTCGTGCAGAAACTCGCGCGGCAGCACCTTGATGGCAACCTCGCGGTCAAAGCCGGGGTCATAGCCACGATAGACCGTCGCCATGCCGCCCCGCCCCAACTCCCCTTTGATCTCATACACGCCTATTTTCAGAATCTGCTCTCCCCTACTTCAACTTCCTCACTGGCACACCCCCCCAAAGCTCCCCCGCCGGAATATCCCGATTGACCAGACTCATCGCGCTCACCGTCGCTCCATCCCCAATCACAACCCCTGGCAAAATCGTCACATTCGCCCCGATGCTCACATTCTTTCCAATACGCACCGGCCCCTTGCGCCACTCTTTTACCATGAACTCATGCGCGAGCACCACGGAGTTGTAGCCCACAATCGAGTTCTCCCCGATCTCGATCTGCTCCGGGTAGAACACATCAAAGACCACTGCCAATCCCACGCTCACGGCGCGGCCCACCCGCATCCCCGTGCGCCGCAGCAACACCCGCTTGAGGCCCAGCGAGGGACTATACTTCGCCAGATAAATACACAAAAAATTCCAGATCACCCGCCCCGGATGCACGGTCTTCCACCAGTACGAGAGCGAATTCTCCGGTCCCAGGGAGGGTGAAATCTCTAGCCGCTCGCGGCGGTGCTCAACAACCTCGCTCATGCTGGGATCCTCACCTTAGCCTTGACTTTCTTCTATGACACCAAACAGGCGAAGCAGGCGCAACTCTTCCTTAGCCCCATCCCCCACGCCTGCCTCGCCCCCTCCAGCCGTAATCCTTATTTTCTGCCTATCCTTGCTCCTGCCGTTACTCCGCGAGCACGTTTCGAGCAATGACCATACGCTGAATCTCGCTGGTTCCCTCATAGATCTCGGTGATCTTTGCATCCCGAAAATAGCGCTCCACGGGCAACTCCTTGGAATATCCCATACCCCCATGAACCTGAATCGCCTGCGTCGCGACCCACATCGCGGTCTCGCTGGCGTAGAGCTTGGCCATGCTGGCCTGCTGGCTGTAGCGCCCCCCCGTTTCCTTCGTGCGCATCTTCGTCAGGGCCGCGTTGTAGGTCAGCAACCGCGCCGCCTCGATACGCGTTGCCATATCAGCGAGCTTCCATTGGATAGCCTGGAAATCAGCGATGACATGGCCGAAGGCCTGGCGCTCCTTGGCATAGGCGATGCTGGCCTCGTAGGCGGCCTGGGCAATGCCAAGGGCCTGCGCCGCGATGCCAATGCGCCCGGCATCGAGCACGGTCATGGCGATCTTGAAGCCCTCGCCCTCCTTGCCCAGCAGGGCGCTCTCCGGGGCCACATAATCC
>JACCSL010000822.1 GCA_013812995.1 Ardenticatenales bacterium
CTTCGGCCGCCCCTCTCCCGATTTCGGGCGAGGGGACACTGAGCGAAGCGACGTGGGGGAGAGGGCTCGCAGGGCACGCTTCCCGATCTTCCATACCACAAATTCCGTCAGAAGCAGTTACGTTTTACGCATCACATTTCACACAAAGAGGTGCAGATGACAAACCTACATGGTCTGGTCGCCGTCGTCACCGGGGCGTCGGGAGGGATTGGCGAGGGGCTGGCAAAGATGCTGGCCGAGGAGGGGGTCCGCGTGGTGCTCGCGGCCCGCCGCGCGGAAGAGTTGCAGCGCGTGGCCGAGGAGATTCGCGCGGCAGGTAGCGAGGCGCTCGTACTGCCCACCAATATGCGCGACGAGGCCGAGTTGCTGGCGCTGCTGGAGCGTACCGAGCAGGAATTTGGCCCGGTGGACATCCTCGTGAACAACGCGGGCATCGCGCGCAACCAGCCCATCCACGCCCTGAATATGAAACATTGGGACCTGGTCATGGAGGTGAATGTGCGCGCCCCGGCCCTCCTATGCTCCAGAGTGCTGCCGGGAATGCGCGAGCGGCGGCGCGGCTACATCATCAACCTCTCCAGCGAGGCGGGTTCCTTCGTCTTTCCCGGTATGGGAGCCTACTGCATCAGCAAGAACGCCCTGCGCGTGATGACGCAGCTTATCCAGGAGGAGAACCAGGATCGTAACATTAAAGCCTGGGCCATCAGCCCCGGCATGGTGGACACCGCGATGGGCGCGGACATGCCCGGCGGCAACGTCGAGAATTTCCTGAAAGTCGAGGAGGTCGTTGAGGTAGTGCGCTTCCTCCTCAAGCAGGGTGACAACGTGCGCATGGGACCGGAGGTGTTGATTCGCCCGATGCGTGACCCGTTTGGCTAATCTGGTATGCTACAATCGCCTGTCTATGCTGCGCACGAAAGGATGACCCTCATGCAACAAGTCACTTTGGAAGAAGCGAAAGTTCATCTGGGTGAACTTATCGATGCTGCATTACAAGGTGAAATGGTCTTCATCCGACCCGGAGAAGGTCAACCTATGGTCCAGCTTGTTCCTCTACCCATCCCACTCCGGCGTCCACAGTTTGGGGGGGCCAGGGGCCTCATCCAGATGACAGACGACTTTGACGCACCCTTGGATGATTTTCAGGACTATATGGGATGAGGTTTCTTCTGGATACGCACACCTTCCTATGGTTCAGTGCAGCTGACCCAAATCTGAGTTCCACAGCTTACGGTTTGATTGCTGATCCTACCAACCAACCGCTCCTCAGCGCGGGTAGTCTCTGGGAAATTGCTATCAAGGTCAGCTTGGGGAAGCTCCAGTTGGGCCAACCTTTCGAGATGCTGATTCCCCAACAGCTTCAGTCAATTGGCATCCAAGTGCTGCCCATCACGGTTGAGCATCTGACTCAGGTAAGCATCTTACCCTTTCATCATCGCGACCCCTTTGATCGACTGTTCATTGCGCAGGCCATCTTTGAGCAAATTCCCATTGTTGGTCGCGACAGCGCATTTGATGACTATTCTATTGCGCGGATCTGGTGATATGAGCACAATTACCTATGTGGTTGGCGATGCAACCATGCCACAGCGAGATGGTCCCAGCATCATTGTTCATGTTTGCAATGATATTGGGGCCTGGGGGCGCGGATTTGTGCTGGCTCTGAGTCAGAAATGGCCTCAGCCGGAGCAGTGCTATCGAGCATGGCATCAGGGCAATGAAGAGATTCCATTTGAATTGGGACAGGTGCAACTCGTACAGGTGGAAGAAACACTCTGGGTGGCCAACCTCATCGGCCAGCATGATATTCGCCGCCGTCCACATGCCCCGCATCGGTTGCGGTCTGGCTGGTGGTCGCTGGGAAGAGGTCGAAGGAATTGTCCAGAGAGAACTCGTAGACAAGGAAATTCCTGTCACAGTTTATGATTTAGCCTGAGTTTGGGTGGGAGTCCCGCCCTGCTCCAGTACCTTTGCCTGTTCCTGGCCCGAGGCAATCTGCCCCGAATGGTTAGTGCCGTCAGGCGCGAGGGGTTCTACCTCGTAGATGAGGCGGGCGCTTCTATCATAGGTCACAAAATTCCAGAGCCAGTTCGTGAATACCTGTAGCCGGTTGCGGAAGCCAACCAGGTACATCAGATGCAAGAAGAGCCACATCAGCCAGGCAATGAAGCCGGTAAAGCGCAGGCCCAGCGGTAGCTCGGCCACCGCCGCGCTGCGCCCGATTGTTGCCATGATGCCGGGGTCGAAGTAGCTGAAGCGCGTGGGGAGTTCGCCGCGCAGCCGCCGCTTGATCTGCTTGGCGACATGGCCCGCGCCCTGTATCGCCACCTGCGCGAGCTGCGGGTGCAGGTCGCCATTCGGGTACTTGCTCGCCGCCATGTCCCCGATGACAAAGACGTGGGGGTGCGTTGGCACGCTCAGGTCCTCCTTCGCCACCACACGCGCGCCGCGTGTCTGCTCCAGCCCCAGCATGTCGGCCAGCGGGTTGGCGCGGACCCCCGCTGCCCAGATCAGCGTGTGCGTGGGAATGTGCTCCCCGCGCTTGAAGTAGACCGCGTCGGGCGTGGCTTTTACCACGGCCTCGCTCAGCCGCACCTCCACGCCTCGGCGGCGCAGCACCTCCAGCGCCGTGGCGCGGGACGATTCGTGGAAGGGCGCGAGCAGCCGGTCCGTCGCCTCGACGAGCACCACGCGCGTCCGGGAGATGTCCAGATTCGGGAAATCCTTCTTCAGCACCATCTCGAAGAGTTCCACGAGCGAGCCCGCCATCTCCACGCCCGTTGGCCCACCGCCCACCACCACGAAGGTCAGCGCACCCTCGTCGATTAGCGCCGGGTTTGCATCGGCCCCCTCGAACTGGCGCATGATGTGGCTGCGCAGGTTCACAGCCTCCGGGATGCTCTTGAGCGGGAAGGAGTTTTCCTCCACCCCCTCAATGCCAAAGTAGGTTGTGCTCGCCCCCGCTGCCAGGATGAGAAAATCAAAGGAGATCGTGGCACCGCCCTCCAGCCGCAACTCGTTTCGCTCCCATTCCACGCCCGTGACCGTCGCGAGCCGGAAAGAGAAGTTCTTCTGACTCTGGTAGATGCCCCGCACCGCGTGCGCGACCTCCTCGGGCTCCAGCGCCGCTGTTGCGACCTGGTAGAGCAGGGGTTGGAAGGTGTGATAGTTGTACCGGTCAACCAGCAGCACATCGACCGGCGCATCCGCCAGTGCCCGCGCCGCCTTCATCCCCCCGAACCCCGCCCCGACAATGACCACCCGTGGCTTCTCACCCATCACCATGCCTCTTTTTGTGATTGTTCATAAATTCACAAGTAAGTATAGCATGACATTTGGCACCGTCAAGTAGGACAAATGGCACGGGGAGGCAGGTTAAAACGTAAAACGTAACTGGTTCTGATGGAATTTGTGGTGAGTCCAAAGGTGCTGAGTAATGGCCCTCTCCCCCGGCCTGCGGCCGCCCCCTCTCCCGACGTCAGGAGAGGGGGCGACCCTTTCCGTGCCCCTCTCCCGAAATCGGGAGAGGGGCCACGGAGCGAAGCGACGTGGGGGTGAGGGCGCGCATGGCACGCGGCCCATCTTCCATACCACAAATTCCGTCAGAACCAGTTACGTTTTACATTTTAATCACCCTTCTCAAAGGCAAAACCCCATGCCCAAATACTACACCGTTGAGGAAGCGAACGTGGCCCTACCGCGCCTGGAGGCGTTGGTGACGGAGTTGTTGGCGACGCATAATCGCATCATGGCGATGCGACCAGAGATCGAGGGCGTTCTGGCCAAGAGCCACGCCAACAGCGGGAGCGCCGCCGCCAGCCGCATGGTTCTGGACTTTGGCCGCGTGGAAACGATTCTAAGCAAGATCAACAAGATGGGCGTCGAGGTAAAGGACGCATCCACAGGGCTCTGCGATTTTACGGCGCTCCATCAGGGACGAGAGATTTACCTCTGCTGGCGCTTCGGGGAGCCGCGCGTGGAGTGGTGGCATGAACTTCACACAGGGTTTGGAGGCCGTCGTCATGTGGATGAACTTGTCTAGCAGAATTTTCGCAAATCCGTCTCCATCATCCAAAATTAACCCACCCTTTCTGGAGTCACAATCTTGACCAGGCCCATTGATCCTCTCATTGACCGCGTCCTCATCGACGAGGCCCAACTCGATGCCCGCGTCACTGCGATGGCGGCGCAAATCTCTGCCCACTACCAGGCGCAGGGAAATCTCGTCCTGGTGGGTATCCTGAAGGGCTCCTTTATCTTCATGGCAGACCTGGCCCGTCGCCTCACGATTCCGCACCGCATTGAGTTTATGGCATTGAGCAGCTACGGGGACCTGTCAACCTCGTCTGGCGAGGTCCGCATGATGCTGGACCTGCGCCGCCCCGTTGCGGGGGAGCATGTTCTGCTTGTCGAGGACATCGTGGACACGGGGCTGACGCTTCAATACCTGATCGAGAATTTCAGGGCACGCCACGCGCTCTCCGTCGCCAACTGTGTCCTCTTGAGCAAGCCCGAGCGCCGCAAGGTTCAGGTCCAGGTTGATTACCTGGGCTTCGAGATTCCAGATGTGTGGGTGGTTGGCTACGGCCTGGATTATGCCGAGCGCTTCCGCACGTTGCCGTACATCGGGGTGCTTAGCCCCTCTGTCTATCTCAACTCGTAGAAAGTGTGTCCGCCATGAGTCGTTCCCTTCCCTCCCTCCCGGCCCTATCAGATCTCTCCACCGACATCGCCAATGGCATACCCCCCGAACTGGTCTTGGCCTGGGCCGATGGGGAGCGCTCGGAGGCGCGCGCCGCTGAGTTGCTTGCCCCCTATCGCCGTATCGGCACCGTGGCAACCTCCGATACAGTGGGGTTGAGCCGCATGACGAAGGAGCACGATCTCTCTGTGGTGCTCCAGATGATCTCCAGGCCAAAAGAGATTCTTCATGCGCTTGGGACGGAAATCGGTGGAGAGGCGATCGGGCGCTGGGTCGCAGACAACACGGAGATGTTCTATAACGCCTCAATCCCGGTGGATGAGGTGGTCGGGGCGATGCTGGAGGTTCATCGTCGCCTGCCGCCGGGCTCTCCCAAAATCGGAATTGGGATTCACTATGGCACGTTCTACCACATCGGCGGCGGTCTGTATGGCATGGATGCTGACCTCGTGGAGCATATCGCGGAGGAGGAGAGCCGGGGCGGCGAGACGCTCCTGACGGGGGCAGCCCATGCCCGGCTGCGCGCGGCGGCGAGCTACCCGGTAGAGGTGCGCGACGACCTGGCAGCCTTTGGTCCCATCCTTCACGTCACAGATGGCCCGAGCTACGCGCACCTGCCCCTGCGCAACACCAAGTATCCTGCGCCCTACAGCAACGATTTTCACGACGCGATTGAACGTATGGAAGCCAAAACCGCCGAGGGGCTGGACGAGGCAATGACGGCCTACAGCCATGAGAAGGCCGTCTTGCTGGTGGAGCGCTGCCCGACATCGGAGAACATATCGGGTCTTGTCGGGCTCTTGAATGAGTTGCTGGGAAACGCACTGCTCAATCTTACCTTCCGGCAGCAACTTCGCCCGTACGAGACCGTCTGCAAGACGGCCGGGCATATCGTGCTCGCCACCTTTGACGAGGTGGGCCAGGCGCTGGCAGTGGCTCAGGCGTTGCGCGCGGCGATGGCGGACAATGGGTTCATCCTCCGAGCAGGAATCGATGTGGGGCCGCTGCTTATCTTCCCAATGGGAAATGGGCGGTGGGAATTCGCGGGCGATCCGGTCAACATCGCCTCTAAACAGGCGGAAGATTGTGGGATGCCAGGATGGATTTACCTTAGCGAGCAGGCAGCGGTAGGGCTCGACCTGCCGGACGCCGAACCTTTTGAGTGGCAGCGCTCAGCCCTCACCATTCGTAGCGTAGGGTTGAGGCCCCAGACAGAATAATGTGGAGCAATCAGCAGTTGGACTGGCTCTTCGATGATTGGGAGCGCGCCGTGCGGCGCTCCCTGGCTCGTCGTCTTACCCATCGTCAGGTGACGGTACTACGCGCCCAGTGGCGCTTAGGGTTGGCCGCGAAGGGGGGACTTCTCCTGCTGCCCCTGCTTCTCTTCCTCTCGCTCCTGCTCCCGCGCTCCGACCCGCTCTTGCGGGGTGCCCTTTTGTTCTGGAGCGCTCTGGAAACATTCCTTCTCTGTAGCCATGTGGCTCTTGGGGTATCGCAGAGGGTGAGTTACAGTTGGGCCTTCCACCACAGTCGCCCCTTGCTGCTCAGCGACATGGCAGCCACCCGAGACTTGAAGAGCAAGGCCCTGCTCGCGTCCTTTTTTGCGATCATCGCCCTCCTGTGCCTCCTCACCGTCTCCTGAGACTACCGCAACCAGCGCTGGCGTACCGCCTCAGACTCGGGACCAAAAAGTTCGACCAGCAGGGGCAGCCGCTCGCGGTGCCAGCCGAACCCCAGATCATCCAGCAGCGGGTCGAGCGCATCGTGAAGTTCTTTGAGAGGCTCAGGGTTCAGCGTCGTCAGCGCCTCGTTGAGCAGGGCAATATCGTTGGCGGGGCGCAAGGTCAAGGCACTTTGTTCGAGCGCCTGCTCGGCCCAGTGGGGCAGGGGCGGCCAGCGGCGGTTCAGGACAAAGACGCAGCGCATATAGCCCTGCGCCGCTCGGCCCAGAACCAGTGCCCGGTTTAAGGTGCTTTCGCGGGCCGCAATCGTGATGGCGCGTGCCGTATGGGTCCAGAAGTCGACATAATGTAACTTGAGGCGCGTCTCCCACTCCCCCTCAGGAAAGTGGGCCAGGCGGGCAATCAGGGGAGCGATCTCCCCATCCCGATCATACCAGAGCTGCGCTGCCTCGTAGGGCCAATGATCGACATCCAGCAAACTGGTTGCCTTGGCCTCTATCTCGCTCCGACTGTAGGTGAAGATGTCACCCAGAAGGCGGCTCTGAAATGGAACCCCATCCCAGAGCAGGGACAGGCGGGCGAGCGGCTCCAGTTCTTTGGCGAACGCATCATCCACCACGAGTTCCAGGTCATGGTCCGAACTGCCCTCTTCCTGAAACCCCCGGCTGCGGCTGCCTACCAATAGAATGCCCTGGACATGCGGCGAGGCCATCAAACCGTTGATGGCCTCGCGCAGGGTGATCGGAAGAGAGGAGAGGTCTGCCGCCGTCATGCTTCTGCCAGGTCCAGGTCCGGGACGACCAGTTCAAGGGTCGGGGTGGCAATGACCAGTTCATAGTGGCCCGGCGTGATTCCCTTGAAGGCAAACGTTGCCCCCTCGCCGAGCAGGGCCTGGTACTGCACGCCCTCGCTCTGCCGAAGTAGAACCTTGCCCGTGGTGCTCTCACTCAGCAGGGCTCCCAGCAGGGCAGTGCCCTGGGGGTCGCTCTCTCGGGTCAGCGTGAGCATGAACTCGCCACCCGTGTAGCAGGCACTCCAGGAGCTACCGCGCAGGGCCACCGCCGGGGTTGGCGAACCGGCACTCCCCAGCGCGCTTTCCAGTTTCAAAATAACCCGCCGAATCCAACTCTCCCCACCCTTGCCTGATGCTTGCAGGGGCTCTGACAGGGACTGTTGCAGGCCAGCCAGGTCGGTCTCGCAGTGGGGACAGTCCGCCAGATGGAGGCGAATTTCCTCCTGCTGCCCTGGCGAAAGCAGCGCGAGATGCCACTCTCCCAAGAGCAGGGACGGCGGGCAGGTGGCCCGGAACAGGCGGTGGAAGAAGGGGCGCTCCTCCGCTTGGATGCTTCTCAGCCGCTGCTGATAGTCGGGCTGCGCGGCGGCGACCTCAAGCAACTCCGGGGAGGCATCCCCTTCCACAACCATATCCCATTCCCACTCTTCCAATAAACGTGTCATGGCCTCTCTCCTCTTCAACACTTCAAAAGCTTCTGCGGGCTAAACGCCGCCTCCCCTACTTTTAATCTACGTCTGCCAGAAATCTTTCAGGTCATTGTCGCGCCGGAAACGATTCATGATGTTGCGCTTTACACGGTAGACATCCTGGATGTCAGGGAAGAGATGGGAATACTTTTTATGGATCTGGCGAGGTTTGAGCCCAAGGAGAAAGTAACTCTGAATCAGCGCTTCTTCCTGGTCATCGTTCAATAACCCTTGAATCTTGCGCCAGAAGCGCTGCTGCTCCTCGTGCTCGATCAACTGGTGCTCGGGCTTCTCGTTGCTGGCCAGATAGTAGGCATCATCAATGTCGGTGAGAAAGCGCTCTCGGGTATGGCGGCGGAGATGATCGGTGATTGTGCTGGCGCAGCAGGTACGCAGGTACTGTAGGAGAGAGGGGAGAGAGGCGAAACGGTCAAAGGAGGCAGGGTCGGACATGGCATACCAGAAGCGCTCGAAGCTCAGGGTAATCAACTCGTCCATCGTGAGCGTCATGCTGTCGAAGCCACTACTCTTGCGCAGCCAGCCGCTCACCAGGTTCCGGTAGTTGTTCCAGAGAGCGCCCCAGGCATGTTGGTTTCGCAGCTTCAGCGCCCGCCGAAAAAGCTCATAACAAAAACGGTCATCTCGCTCCTCATCCCGGAAGAATTTACTGCTTTCTTCCTGACAGGTCGTTGAGAGGACGTCCACATCCATCAGTTCTGGTTGAAGGGAAATCATAGGCTATACCCCCAGATGAGAAAGAGTGGGTCACTAACATAGGGTTCTGGAGAGTGATCCTCCGCCTGAATATCCTCGAAGATCTCGCTTGCCTGGAAGTAGCCTGCCACCAGCTGGATGTGCTGCTGGTCATTGCTTCCCTTCCAGACAGCGACCTCCTTGGTCGGAAAACTCTGATTAGAGATACTCACCAGGAAAGGGGCTCCCGGTTTCAAGACCCGCCCCACCTCGCGAAAGACATCAATAGGCTGGGTGAGATACTGCACGCTGACTGCACAGAGCGCCGCATCAAAGAGTGCGTCACTGAAGGGGAGGGTGGGAGTTTGGTTCAGGTTGTGGACGACAGACTCATCCAGTTGAGGGTTCTCGTATAGCTCCTCAGTATTCATCCCCAAGCCAGTCACCGAGAGGCGTTTGAGCTTCGGTAAGTGCGAGCGCCAGGAACTCATCAGGTCCAGCACCTTCCAGCCATCCTGTAGGTGATTGTCGTAAAAATCACGCAGTGCCGCAATGGCATTGTCATCCAGGTAGAGTGATTTACGGGGAATCTTGTAGAACTCCTCGTCCGGTCCCTCTTCCATACGTTGAAACCACTGTGGAGGGAATCGGTCAGTGCCCATCAAGCGGTATCCTCTGTCAGGAAGGCAAGCAGCTTCGCATTGACCTCATCGGGGGCATCGACCTGAACCCAATGACTGGCGTTGATCGGCTCCACGCGCAGATTAGGAACCCAGCGCCGTAACTCCTCATACTCTGCATTGGAACTATCCAGCGCCACATCGTGGATACCCCAGAGCAGCAGCGTCGGCATCTCGATGCTCCGCCGCTTGCCATTTCCGGAGCGCCCTCCCATGAGAATACGTCGTCCCATACTGCGATAATAATTAAGGGCGGCGGTGGCTGCCCCTGGCTGTGTTATCGCCTCGCGATACTGCCGGGCCTCTGCGGCGCTCAGGTGCGCGGCATCTATGCCACTGCCACGCAGCGCCATCTCCACGGCTGTACCATTGCCAAAGGTCAGGAGACGCTCTGGTAGCCAGGGAAGTTGGAAGAAGGCAATATAGTACGCCTTGAGGAGCTGGGCAGGCATCTTGCGTAGCACCTCAAGATACCGATCCGGGTGTGGGGCGTTGAGCACCACGAGTTTTTTCACCAGTTCCGGATGGTGTCTGGCCGTATGCCAGGCGATCACGCCGCCCCAATCGTGGCCGACGAGATAGCCACCCTCCTCGCTGCCCAGCTCGCGGAGCATGGCAGCGGTATCCGCCACAAGGTGCTTGGTATCATACGACCCGACACCCTGGGGCTTCTCACTCAGGTTGTAGCCGCGCAGGTCCACTGCCACGGCTCGGAAGCCTGCGGCGGCAAGGGCGGGCAACTGAAAACGCCAAGAAAACCAGAATTCTGGGAAGCCATGAAGCAGCAACACCAGCGGCCCTTCTCCCTGACTGACATAGTGGAAGCGCAAGCCGTTGAAGATCGCTTCGTGGTGGGTCCAGGCTTCTGTCGCTTGCTCAGTCATGGAGCCCCCTAAGTTACTTTGACGCCAATGATCTTCAGGAAAATATTGCTCAAGGTTCGTATGAGCTTCTGCCGTCCCGTCAAGTCGCCCATACGGTCCAGGGCGCGGTTGTAGGTAATGATCGAATCCAGAAAGCCACCCCGCTGCATCTGAATCTGCGCGAGGTAGCGCAGGGTGTCCGCCTCCATATCTTCTTTGCCCAACTCGTAGAACATATCTGCCGCCTGTTGGAGCAGGGGTTCCGCCTGATCTGCCGCGCCGCGC
>JACCSL010000875.1 GCA_013812995.1 Ardenticatenales bacterium
TGGTAGCACCGGCTCTGGCGTAGGCTCGGGTGTCGGTGGCACGGGTTCCGGCGTAGGCTCGGGTGTCGGTGGTACGGGTTCCGGCGTAGGCTCGGGTGTCGGTGGTACGGGTTCAGATGTCGGGGGCACTGGCTCTGGCGTGGGCGGCACCGGCTCAGACGTGGGCGGTACGGGCTCCGTGCCAGGGGTTGGTGTCGCTGCAACGGGCGTGGTGGGCAGGCCAGCGGTGGGCGTCCAGGTGGGCGGCGCAGGCGGAAGCTGGTTGAGCAGCGCACTGGCCGGGCCGTAGTTGGCATTGTCCTGGAGAGCCTGCCGCAGCTCGCGGCGGGCATTCTCCGTCTGGCCGAGCGCCTTGTACGCCACAGCGCGATGGTAGCGGATATCCTCGCCCAGACCCATCGCCTTCAGAATCGGCTCGCTGAACTCCAGCGTGCGCTGGTAGCGCCCAAGGTTGTTGAGGGCCTCAAAGTAGCCGAAGCGATACCAGAAGTAGCGCGCGGGCAGCCCCGCGTTGATTGCCTGCTCGTAGAGGGCCACCGCGTCCGCATCGTTGCCTAGCTGGTGCAGGGCCTCGGCCTGGCCATACAGGGCCAGAGCGCCGCTCTGGTTGCGGAAGGTTTCCAGGGCACGCTGCCACATGGCTCCTCGGTTCCAATCGCCGCCAATGATCCCGGCGACCCGCGCCTCATCGGCAGCCGGGTAAAAGACGATGTAGGTGTTATTGAAGTAGGCCCAGTCGCGGTTGAACTCGCCGTAGGAGCGCCAGATGTCCGGGCCCAGGAAGGTGTCTTCCTGAAGAACCTGCTCACGGTCGCGATCATAGCCACGAACCGCGCGGTAGTGGCCGACCCCACCATCGTACTGCATCCACTGCTCGACCATGACCGGGTAGCCAGCGGCAAGGAGCCTTTCCAGCAAACCAATGTTGCCATTGACCCCCACGAAGGCCCCGAGTCCCTGTCGCCGCACATACGAGGCAACTTCTGCGGGACTCACATTCTTATCGTTGGCGTTGGGCTTCAGGGAGGCGGCGATGGTCAACTGCGCCTGGTTGATGCCATAGTAGCTGAGAAGCACGCTGGTCGTGGTAGGCCCGCAGTTGTTGAGTTTCTGCCAGTCGAAGGTGACCGGACCAAGCACCACGCGGTTCTCGTTGGCGCTGCTGGCAACGGGGGTGGCATTGGTTCGTCCGCCGCCCGCCACATAGCGCTGACTCATCATACCCACCGGAATCCGAATCTCCTGCCCCACCTCTACCTGCGCCGCGATCGAGTTGTAGGCGGTGAGTTGGCTCCATAACACGCCATACTGAGCGGAGATCGTGTAAATCGTCTCGCCCGCCGCCACGGTGTGGACAATTTCCCCTGATGCATTTGGTGTATTGGTCCCTGTCGGGGCGGGAAGCGGCGTTTTGGTAGCGGCTCGGGTTTCCGTCGCCGCCCTCGTCACCGACGCGGTGCGTGTGGGGCGTGGCGTACGTGTCGTCGTGCGCGTGGCCCGACGGGTGGCAGACGGCTCCGGCTCTGACGTATTTTCTTCTTCTTCTTCCTGAGCCGTGGCCGACGGGGTTCCAGCGCTTGCCACGGCTCCTCCCTCGGCGTTGAGGAGTGGTGCTACAAATTCTGGCTCTGGGGCTGCTTCGGTCTGACTGGAGCAGCCACTGACAAGGACAACAAGCAGCGCAAGGAGCGCCAGAAGGACAGTTTTTTTCATATTTTTCGTACCGCTTGTTTAACGGGATTGCAACGCGCTATAATTTTGGCCAGCAGTCAACGAGCCTTGCAGTATACACCGGGCTAAAGGATTTTTAAAGTTTTATGATTATCGAGGCGGAACAGCTAACCAAGCAGTTTGATGAGTTTGTCGCCGTGCGCGATCTCTCGCTCCAGGTGGCGGAGGGCGAGGTGCTGGCGCTGTTGGGCCACAACGGGGCCGGGAAGACAACGACGATTCGCTGTCTATCCGCCATCCTGGAGCCGACCAGGGGCTGGGCGAGGATTGCAGGCTATGACACCGTGCAGGAGCCGCGCACGGTGCGCCGATTGGTCGGGCTGCTCACAGAGTTTCCGGGTCTGTATGACCGAATGGCCCCCCATGAATACCTGAAATTTTTTGGCTCTATGCACAGCATGTCGTCTTCGCTCATCGAAGAGCGCACGGAGCGGCTGCTCAAGCACTTTGATCTGTGGCGCGTTCGCGATCAGCGCATCGGCCAGTATTCCAAGGGCATGCGCCAGAAGATGGCCCTGGTCCGCGCCCTCCTCCATGAGCCCCCGATTCTCTTTCTGGACGAGCCCACCTCGGCTCTGGACCCGCAGAGCGCGAAGCAGGTGCGCGATTATATCACCGGGCTGCGCTCCGAGGGACGAACGATTATCCTCTGCACGCACAACCTTGTTGAAGCCGAGACCCTTGCGGACCGCATCGCCATCATCGCCCGTGGCGAGATTCAAGCGATAGGCACCAGTGACTCCCTGAAGCGCGACCTGCTTGGCCCACCGATCATGGAGGTGCGGCTCACAGAGCCGCTCAATGGGGCGCTCACGACGCTGGAGCAAGGTCTTAAGATCATCGCGCATGGCAACGACTGGTTCCGCTTTGAGGCCCCGGACCCGACAACAACGAACCCGCTGCTGTTGCGCCAGTTGGATGGCATGGGACACTCGGTGCTGACGCTCAGTGAGGTGCCGCGCAGTTTGGAAACACTCTATTTACGTATCGCCGATCAGGTCGGGCAGGGCGAGAGTTCCCAGGAAGGGACGCATGATGCAGCAGGCCATTGATTTCCATCGAGTCCGAACGCTGGTGGGGCGGGAACTGCGCGACAGCCTCCGTGACTGGCGCATTGTCATCCCGGTGTTCATCCTCACGGCGATTTTCCCCTTCCTGATGAACTTTACCGCCCAGATCATGTTTGACTTTCTGGAGCAGTACGAGGCCACCATCATCGCAGAGCGGCTGATTCCCTTCGGTATGATGATTGTGGGCTTTTTCCCTATCACTTTCTCGCTTGTCATTGCGCTGGAGACCTTTGTGGGTGAAAAGGAGCGCAACAGCCTGGAGGCGCTGCTCGCCACGCCTGCAAGTGACCTGGAACTCTACCTGGGCAAGCTCCTCGCCGCGCTGCTGCTTCCCCTGGCAGCGGCCTATGTCGGCATCGCTGTCTA
>JACCSL010000904.1 GCA_013812995.1 Ardenticatenales bacterium
ATACTGTACTGCTCGGCCAGGTTCTCGGCAGTTTCGGCCATCGAGCAGCCCCCGTACACATCCGTCAGCGCGGACCAGAGCGTGTCTTCCACCTGCTGCCCGCCCAGTCCCCAGCCCTCGCGTGTACCGCGCATGGCAAAGGGAGCCTGGCTCATATTTTCCGCACCCCCGGCCAGGACGAAGTTGGCCTCACCCAACATCAGCGCCTTGGCTCCCTGAAGGATCGCCTCCAGACCAGAGCCGCAGAGTCGGTTCACTGTCAGCGCGGGTGTCGCGATGGGCACCCCGGCCTTGAGGCCGATGTGCCGGGCGATGTAGACCGCATCGCTAGAACTCTGCACCACATTGCCAACGAACACAGCTTCGATCTCGCCGGGGTCCACCTGCGCGCGCCGCAGGGCCTCCCGCGCCGCGTGGGTACCAAGCTCGGTGGCACTGACTCCCTTCAACGATCCCATAAAGGTACCGACGGGGGTGCGGGCCCCATCGAGGATAACGACATCATTGACATCAAACTGAGCTGTCATCCTATTCTCCATCGTGGTCAACCATTATTGCAAACTCCGCGAGCTCTGTCTCCCACCACATCTCGTCGTACATCTCCTTGAGCCACAGCGCCTCCGCCGGGTCTGTCTTGAGGCGGCGGAAAGCACGCGGCATCTCGACGAAGCGCCCTCGCTCTTGCCAGTGGTTGTCATAAAAGACGAACATCGGAACGGGCGGGAACAGTTGCCCCGTGAGTGCGCGCTGAAGCTCCAGCGCCTCGGAGCGGCGCAAAACACGCAGGTCAAACAAAGTTGTGGCATGGAGGGCGAGCAGGGGCGGCAGCGCGCTGATACTATCCTGGCACCAATCTTCGGTAAAGACAAGGACATGGGCGATGGGGCTGTTTGCCCATCGCCCCCGCTCGCCCTCGGGCAGGGTAAACTCCCTGCACTTACGGCGCAGGAGTTCGCGGTTGACCTGCATCGAGGCAGCGTAGTCGTCCCATGTCAGGCCCGCGTAAAAAAGCTCAGGTGTCATATCGCTTTCTCTCCCAAAGAAATAGCGGCTGCCCGTTCTCTGGACAGCCACTATTTTGATTGACGATTAAGCGCTTTTACCGCTCCACGGTCGACCTGCGGTAGAGGAGAGGCATACCCAGCAGGAGAAAAAACAGAGCCATGCACCACGAGGGAATACTGTCACCCAGCAGCGCCCCCGCTACGCCGCCCATCAGCCCCCAGAGCCCCCCGACCACCAGGCCACCCACGAGCACCGCGACGAATCGCCAGGCGATGCCCAGATTGCGGCTGGTTGCCACCCGCATGGCTGCCAACCCCATCAGCCCGGTCAAGATGCTCCCGGCGAGCGCCCCGGCGGTACTGCCCCCGGCGAGCCCCGCCTCACCTCTTAATAATGTTCCGACCCAGCCCCCAACAAGCTTGCCCACCGTCCCGCCCCAGGCGGCAAAGAGTAGCGCCCACAGCCCGGCAGAGAGGGGAAGGAGCGGAGATCGCATTCTAGCAGGTCGTGCAGACCGCTTGCCAGGGGATGGAGACACCTAACGCTGGTGGGGGATTGATGGGTTCGCCCTCCCCCCACTCAATCTTTCCTTCAGCGCTAACGCTCAGAGTACCCGCGATCTGCGAGCCGACACGGATTTCAAAGCGATGAATAGGAGCAATACCAAGTGTGCCCTTGTACTTCGTGGCGAATTGCCTGGCCTGTTGCTCGGCTGCCCTGGCTTTGGCCGGGACGCCGCACGCCTGATAGGTTCGCTGGGCACGCTCCAGAAAGTACTGCCCCTGGGCGGGGTAGCCGACCATATCCAGCATCGCCCCCACCGCCTGAGCAACATCCCCCTCTGCCTCCCCCTGCTGTGGGAGGGCAAGCTGTGTGTTGGCCGATGCTTCCAGAAAACCCACCGCCTGCTCAGGCTGTCGAAGGAGCGCCTTCAGTCTACCAAGGTTGAAGAGCAGGGTGCTTACCCAGTCAATGCTCCCCGGCAAAGAGCGCAACAGCAGCAGGCATTGGGAGAACCAGATACTGGCATTCCCATCTTGCTGCTGCTGGAGTGCGCGTTCGCCCTCCTGGTAGGTATGTTGCATCAGGGCGGCGAGGGTTTCGGGGGCTTGCGGGTCCATTATTCCTCAATGTTGGAAAATGCTTTGTTGTTACTTACGCTTAGGAGCCTGATGCGTCTTCTGGCCATTGACCATGAAAATGGAAGAAGGGTTCTACCAGAGCCAAATGCGGGCAATGCTCCACAACTCCACTTTGAGCATAAACAGTTCTGGCATAGCTATATTGAATCTTCCACCGATAGAGGGAATAACTCTGGTTTCGCGTAAAACGGAGGGGCAGAATGTGAATTCTTACTGAGCACTCCCCTCAATTCGCCCCTTTTACGCGAATTCCCTGGTTTCTCGAACCTGAAATCCCGAATTATCGCCGCGA
>JACCSL010000905.1 GCA_013812995.1 Ardenticatenales bacterium
TCGCGGCGATAATTCGGGATTTCAGGTTCGAGAAACCAGGGAATTCGCGTAAAAGGGGCGAATTGAGGGGAGTGCTCAGTAAGAATTCACATTCTGCCCCTCCGTTTTACGCGAAACCAGAGTACTACAGTCCCGCTTTCTTCAATTGCTCGTCAAAGGTGCCCAAGTGCTGGTAGCGCTCGCGCAGATCGCCGATAAATTGTTTCCATTCCTGCTCGCGCTCCGCCTGCTGGTAGAGGTCGCGCACGCGGCGCAGGTAGCGCGCGGCAACCGCATAGCTGTCCCGGCCCCGGTGGCGAATGCGCCGCTCGGCCTCCTCCGTGTACGCCTGGATCGCCCACTCCGGGTGAAGCGCCTCGGCGGCCTGCGCGACCTCCAGGCGCAGACTGGCCGCGCCCTCCCGCCCGGCAGCCTCCCATGCCTGCTCCCATGCTTCTTCGCGCAGATGGAGACGGGACAGCATTGCCCAGCGATGCTGCTGCTCCAGCGCCTCGATGAGCGTGGGCTGAAGGTCTCCCCACTGGTCGAGCGAGGTCGCAAGCTCCTCTATCATCTCGTACAGCTCCACCGAGGGCGCACTCTTCCACTGCGACTGGTGTAATGCCAGGGCACGCTCGGGCTCCCCGTTCTGCTCGTAGCGCTCGGCCAGCCAGGGAGCGAGCTTCTCGGAGGGGTCGTTGGCCAAGCCTGCCTCGGCCAGCTGGAGCCCCTCAAGCGGTCGGCCCGCTTGCTCCAATGCCTCCGCCGCGCGCATCCGATCCTCGAGTGTCTCCGTCAGATGGTGGCGGGCGATGTGGGTAGCCTCCTCCAGCCGTCCCAGGCGGACGAGAGTCTCGAATAGGGGCCAGTATAGAGCTTCTTCTTCGGCGCTCTTCAGGAAGCGCTCGACATTGCCATCGCGCTCGTCCAGTTCCAGCAGGAGCCGCCCCCATGCCTCGTGTCGCCAACTCTGCCCGCGCTCCGTCTGCGGCAGGGCCGCCACGGCGGCGAGAATGGCCTGGCGCAGCGCCTCGCGGTCCTCGGGCATGGCATAGTCTACGATGAAGCCGGGGGCCGCGCCGCTGATGTTCACGCGGCCATAGTCGATGTTCCAGCGGACGCTATCCAGCAATGCCTGGAGCAGCGTGCGGCGGACCCTGGGCTCTTTCACGCGCGCCTCCAGACAGTCGCCCAGCCCGGTGACGGCGCGACGGAGTTCGTCGGCTACCTCGCCCTCATCGTAGAGCATTCCGTAGCCGGGCAGCACCTCGTCGAGGATGGCCTGGTAGGCCCCCTGTGCGTTCTCCCAATCTCCCTGTGCCCCGAAACGCTCCCCGATATCCACAATCGAGGCAATCTCGCGGGCCAGATCCTCGGTGCTCTCAGTCCAATCATCCTCGCTCGTGCCGCGCATGGCGTAGCGAAGTTGGCGTCGGTAGCGCTCGGCATCCACCGGGGTGCGTTGCTCCTCGTTGGGGACAAGCGCCGTGCCGGGGACGAGCAGCGGCAGATCCAGCAATCGCTCCAGCTCGGGGGCGCGGCGGAGCATCTCCTGGACGAGCGCCATCAGTTCATTGCGCCCCATCTTCGCGAGGGTCTCATTAACGGCTTCGCGCTCCGGAAAGCGCCTCGGCTCGTGAACCCATGCCACCAGCAGCGCCGCGACATGCTTGCAGGCAGTGCCGATGGCGCAGGTGCAGCTATCGCTCACGATGCCCTCGCTGCCCAGCACGACGCTGGCGCGGTGGCGCTCGTGGCGCGCGCCCTCGCAATATCCTTCAAGCTGGTTGCCCCGGCAGAGCGTGTTGAAGAGGCGGCCCTCGCGGTAGAGATGTTGGCCCTGGTCAAAGGAGGAGGTGGGTAGGTAGTGGCATACGGTTTCCTCGGTGAGGGCGGGTAGTGTGGCAGCCATAAGCGGTGTCCTTTCCCTGAGTTATCTGACGTTTTCCACCATTATAGCAGGTTCGATTTTGCCTGGGGATTGCCTGCTTTGCATCACTGCCAGCTTGCGGGACAGCGAGATTCGACCTATTGTTTTGCTATTCCTGACAGACTCCGAAGGAGCAAACATCATGACGACGAGCCCATCATCCTGGATTATTCCAGCTATCACGGGAGTGATCGCCCTGCTGCTCGGGGCGCTACTCTTCTTCATGGTCATCCTCGGGCTGAATGGCTTCACCGAAAAGCAGGCGGAACCCATGCTGCTAGCAACCCTCGTGTTGATTCTGGGCAACATCGTTCTATCAGCGTGGCTCAGCGGGTGGCTGACAAGAATGATGCAGGCGAGAACAGAGGTGTCGATGTGGTTGATTGGGCCGTTAGCCGTTCTGGGCGCGACGCTTGTAGGGGGAATGCTCTTGATGGTAGGAATATTCATTGGCCTGTTGATTTTATCGTTCACGTACAAGTAGTGCGGGGAAGCAGCGCTTCCCCACTCTCGAAAGTGGGAGACTACGAAGCGCACCCCCCGCGGCGGTAGAGTCCGCCTTCTGCTGGACCCAGGCTTCATTCTCTGCCTGGTGCCGCGCTAACCATTGCCTTTTCCTGGCAGCACATTCCTCGCAGTAGTAGCCAACCACATGGGGAGGGCTTTCGATATAGGAGCCGTGGTCATGGCAAAAGCTTTTCTTACACTCACAGATTTCCTGTGCTGGATGGGAGCAATAGGCACACTGCATGATTCCCTCCACATAAGTTGTTAGCCAGACATAAGATTTTAATTATGCCCTGCTTCTCAATGGCAGCCGCTCCCCGGCCAGCAGCGCACCACCGCGTGGGGCGAGCGGGTCGAGGATGGCACTGTTGGCGAAGAAGGGAAAGTCGAAGGTGGTCACCTCGCCCGCACGCTTGCCGGGGATGGGCATGAGGCGCGCCGTGAGCGGCTTGTCCAGGCGCACGGCCAGCGCGGCCACATCCAGGAGGATGGCAGCGAGCGCGTCGGCGCTGATGTCGCCGGGCAGGGGCACAGTGTCCAGCCCGGTGCCGCAGACGGCACTGTAGAGCAGGAGCGAGTGCAGGTTGTAGCTCCCCTCCCCCGCGCGCGCCGCGAGCACCGAATCCTCCAAAACGGGCAGCATGAGACCGCTGAAGCCACAGCGCGGGTAGTCGGCGCTCTGGAGTACCTGGGTGGTCAGCGCGGCAGCGGCGAGGGTGCCCATCGCCCCGAACGGGGCCGCGCCCAGCGACTCAATGGCCCCCGCGCCGCTATGCTCGGCATCGGGGAAGGGGGCAAGGGAGAAGTCCAGTCCCAGGAAGGCCACGCCCTGCGCCGCCGCGAGCGGCTCGATGACCGTGACGAGGCCACGCGCGATTTCCTCCAGGCTCATGCGAAGGCGCTGCATTGCCTCCTCCAGGGTAGCCGCACCCGCGTACGCCTGTACGGCAAGGTCCGCGCTTTCCAGGGCCAGGGCAACGGCAGGCGTGGCCTGCGGCACGGCATAGGCGGCAGGGAAGAAGGGGCTGCCCGGCCCCACATTCGCCAGAGCCGCGAAGCGCAGATTACCGAAGCCGTTGCTCTCCAGCCGCGCATTTGCCTCGATCACCTTCGCAACAGCCCGCACCGCCTTGATGTTAATGCCCTGCCCCATCTCCGCGTAGAGCACGCTGCAAAAAACCCGCTCCGTCGCCGCCAGAATCGCGCTGCTGGCCGCAATGGCATTCTCATTGCTGTGCTGCGTAGCAACCACCGGGCCCAGCGAGATATAGTCGATTCCCGCTGCGGGGGCCTGCTGGTCAAGCCAGCGCGCCGCAGTGACCGCCTCTGCCGGGTCCATGTAACTCGTGGGCCAGGGCGGCGTTGCCAGCCGCACGGTCTGCACCGTATAGCCCGCGCCCTCTAGCGCGGTGCGCCCCATCTGCCCAAAAGCCGCCAGCGGAGCCAGCGTTTCCTCCGTGGTGGGAATCGTCGGCGCGAAGAGCGTAATAGAACGAACCTTCATTAAGACCTCCTATCAGCCAGTGAACCCCTGTCGCTATGTTGTCGTTACTTTTGACTTTTGACTTTCCCCTTTTAGGGGCCTACTTGGTGACTTTTGACCTTTGACTTTCCGTTCCCCCCTTGACGGGGCATACAAGAGTTGGATAGCATGGGGGAAGTAGGCAAAACTTCTTTGATATTGATATGTCCTTCATAATATTCCCTATAAATGAAATGGATAGTATAGGGATGGAAAAGGCAAGCGCGCAGACAAAGATGATGACGGTATTGTCAACTACCCACAGCCTCTAGCCGTGGGCTTGCGGCAGGTCGAACTACCCATTCGACTCAAGTGAGACGAAACAGTTGACTAGACGGTTCGTAACTAGCGACCACGGCGTGGTAGCCCAAGCGACATGGCGGATGCGCCCACAGGCGTTTTAGGAGAAATCGTGCTAATCGTGCTTTCCCCCCAAAGAGCGGGTGGGGTTTCATACCTGAAAGGTAAGCATCTGTCAACGACCCCCGGCTGGAAGCCGGGGGCTTGCTCCGGCAAGCCCCGACGTTGACC
>JACCSL010000922.1 GCA_013812995.1 Ardenticatenales bacterium
GCAGGGAGCGAAGGGCGGCAGCGAGCGCGCCGGGTTCCCTGGGAGGTACCAGCAGCCCGGTTCCCTCCACCACGACTTTGGGAACATCCCCCACCGTTGTCCCCACGACGGGCAGCCCGGCGGCAAGTGCCTCCAGCACGGCGATGGGCAGCCCCTCCCAGTGCGACGAGGTGGCGAAGATGTCGCTCGCCGCGAGGAGGCGCGGCACATCATTGCGCATCCCCAGCAACCACGCGTGTCCTTCCAGCCCCAGCGTCTTGATCTGCGCCTCCAGCTCCGCACGAAGCGGACCATCACCTGCAATGACCAGCGTGGCGTTCGAGTTGCTCTCGCGCAGGTCGGCAAAGGCGATGAGCAGATCGCTGTGTGCTTTTTGGGGCGAGAGCCGCCCCACCGAGAGAATTAGGGGGCGCATGGGGTCACCGATGAGTTCGGTGCGGAGGGCCTGCCGCTCCTCCGCTGGAATCGGGGTAGGCAGATCGACCGCGTTCGGGATAATGTCCATCGCCTTCTTCCCGAGCCGCGCCTTGTTGGCTTCCGCCACAATGTGACCCACAGCTATCACACGCTGCACCGAATGGCGGAGCAGCCACGCCTCCATCTGCGCGCGCACGGGGTGATAGTAGGGCTGGTCGTCCTGCGTGTTGTGGATAGTTGATACCACCGCAACACCCGCCAACCTGCCCGCGATGGCCCCGATGATGTTGGCGTAGGTCAGGTGGGTGTGGAGAATATCCACTTTTTCGTGCCGCAGGAAGCGGGCGAGTTTCCAGATTCTTAGCGGGTCCATCAACCCGCTCCCGGCAAACACGAGAACCTCGGCTCCCAGCGAGCGGAGTTCCGCTGCAATGACAGGCGTGTCGCTGTCGTGGCGCAGGCTGATGATAATCGGCGTCACGCCACGGGCGCGCGCGGCGGCGGTGAAGGTCACCAGCAGCTTCTGCGCTCCGCCCCAGTAGAGAAGGTCTATCAGTTGGACTACGCGCATGAATTAGCTCCGTACCAGTGCACCACGCAGGGTGCGAACCGTATCCTCCAGCACCTGACGCTGGAGCCACCAGAGGGTGCCCGCGTAGGACAGGGCTCCCACGAGGATGGTGAGGATGAGTTGGGCAACCGGCGGCAACGACTGGCTCACGGCGAGGGTTGCCAACACAGCCAGCGCCATGATCGTGCTTCCGACGAGGGCGGGCTGTAGCGCCTCCAGAATCTGCCGGAACGAGGTATGGAGCAGCCGCCCCGCCACCACCAGGTTCACGAGCCCGGCGACAAAGGCGATGACGGCCTGCGTCCACCCGACGGCCTCGATGGTACCGGGGCCGGTCACCGCCCACCAGAGCGCGGGCAGCAAGACCATCGCCCGCAGCAACGAGAGTTGTGTGAGGATGCCAGGACGGCCCTGGGCCTTGTACACATCGCCCGCGTTGTAGGCCAGGGAGAGCATCACGGTGTAGATCGAGATGGCGCGCGTCACGGGAATGGCTTCGGCCCATTTGTTGGTAAAGAGCGTCAGCACAAAAGGCTCTGCGACCAGCGCTAACCCCAGCCCCAGCGGGATGGTAAGCATCGTCACGTAGCGTGTGGTTGCCAGAAAGCCGCGACTCAGTGCCTCGGGATCATCCTTCATCCTGGCATAGAGCGGGAAGATCACCGTGGCGATGACGTGGCAGAATTGCATCACCACCAGCTCCGGCACGCGGAAGGCCAGCGTGTAGACGCCGAGCGCCGCTGGCCCAAGGAAGCGCCCGATGAATAGGTAGTCCGCGTTCAGCAGCACCATGCCCAGGGTGTTCACCGCGACGATGCTCGTGCCGTAGGTGAGGAGGGAGCGGGCCAGGCGGGGAGAGAAGCGGAAGGAGGGTCGCCAGGTGAGCGTGCGCCAGTAGGCCAGAACCCCAAAGAGGCGACCCGTGATCTGGCCGATAATCAGGCTCCAGGCTCCAAAACCCATCACCGCCAGCACGATGGAGACCACGCCCTTGCTGCTTGCCTTGGCAAAATCGGGAACGAACTTGCGCCCAAAGGCAAGCCCCTTTTGCAGGAGCATGTCATGGATATTGCCCAGCGCGGAGATGGGAAAGGTCAGCGCCAGCACCCGCGTTACCGCGATGGCGCGATCATCGTTGAAAAACTGCCCGGCCAGCGGGGCAATCACCCAGGTGACCCCAAAGAGAAAGACACTGACGCCCAGCCCGAGCCAGAACGCGGTGTCGGCGGCTTCAGGCTCGTCTTTGTGATAAATCAGGGCCGGGCCGACGCCAAGATCGCTGAGCATCTCCAGAAAGCCGATGAGGACGAGCGCGTACCCCGCGATGCCGAAGTCCTCTTTCAGCAGGAGGCGGGCGAGGATGACAGTGGAGATAAAGATCAGCAGCTTGCCGCTGTAGTAGGAGGCGTAGGTCCAGGCGGTACCAAAAATAGTGGTCCGGGCGAGATTAGGGGACGGTTGCGCTTCCATGCCAGCCTACACCCTCTCCCGCACAGCGCGGGGCGGGCCTTCCAGAAAGCGGGTTCCGTTCAGGTAGTGGCGAGACCAGCTATCCAGCATGAGAAGCCGCCAGAGCAGAAAGCCAAAGTTGCGGCCCCCGTTGCGCTGGTGCGCCTCAATGACGCGCCCCACGCCCTGAACATCCCAGAAGTGGTGGCGACGCGCCTCCTCGGAGAGCAGCCGCTCACGCACAAAGGCGTGGCCTGCTGGCTCGCGGAACCAGGCGTCGAGCGGCACGCCAAAGCCGCGCTTGCTGCCCCGCTGCACGGTCGGTGGGAGCAGGCGCTTGCCTAGCGCGCGCAGCGGGAGTTTCCCCTCCGTCGCGTTGAGGAGCGTGGCGCGCGGCAGCCGGGCCGCCCACTCGACCACGCGGTAATCCAGGAAGGGCGAGCGCACCTCGATGGAGTGTGCCATCGAGGCTCGGTCCATCTTGGTCAAAATATCGTCGGGGAGATAGAGGCTGTAATCAAGGGCCTGCTGGCGAGTTGTCAGGGACGCGCCGCGACTCTGCGCCCAGCGCGTCCACAGGGGCCTGGCGGCCCCGCGTGCCAGCGCGCGCAGGTCAGGGTGCAGGACGGCCTCCAGCGCGGGCTCAGTGGGCAGTGTATCGAAGACCGCCGCGAAATCACCGTGGGGCAGGCTGCTCTTGAGCAGGCGGAAGCGGAGGGGGGAAAAGAGCGGCAGCGTACTGGAGAGTCCCTGTATGCCCCTGCCAACCAGCGGCGGGAGGGCGGTCAGCCAACGGTAGCGCATCGCCTCGATGTAGCGACGGTAGCCGCCGAACGCCTCATCGCCCCCATCACCGCCCAGGAACACCGTGGCGTGCTGCGCGGCTGCCTCGCAGAGGGCAAAGGTCGGCAGCGCGGAGGAATCGCCGAAGGGCTCATCGAAGAACCAGGCGATGCGGTCTACATCCTGCAACTCGCCGGGCTGCTGCACGATGAGGCGATGCTCCATCCCTGTCTGCTGCGCTGTCGCCCGCGCCAGGTCGCTCTCATCGTACTCCCGCTCCTCAAAGCCAACGGTCAGGGCCAGGGGCAGGGCTCCCTCCGCGCCACGCGCGGCCAGGGCCGCCACCAGCCCGCTGTCCAACCCGCCCGACAGGAAGATGCCAACGGGGACATCGCTGCGCAGGCGAATCCGCACGGCATCGGTCAGGAGGTCCAGGAGCGCGTCGAGGTCAGACTCGGAGAGCGTGCCCTCGCCTTCCTCCGGGTTCAGCGACAAGCTCCAGTAGGGGATGGGACGGCTCTTGCCAGGATTGTCCAGCGAACCCGCGAGATAATGGCCGGGCGGAAGTTTCTGATAGCCTTTGAAGATACAGCTGTCATTGGAGAGATAATTCAGCACGAGGTACTCCGCCACGGCAGCGGGATCGACCTCGCGGGGGGCATCGGGCCAGGCAAGGAGCACCTTGAGTTCCGAGGCGAAGCGCAGTTGCTCCGGCTGCTGGTGGTAGTAGAGCGGCTTGACCCCGAGGCGGTCCCGTGCCAGCAGGAAGGTACGCCGCTCGGTATCCACCAGCGCAAAACCAAACATGCCATTCAGCCGCTTGAGCACCTCCGGCCCCTCGCGGGCCAGCAGGCGCAGGAGCACCTCCGTGTCGGAGCCGCCGCGAAACGTTTCCCCTTGACGCTCCAGCGCTTGCCGAAGCTCCAGGTAGTTGTAAATCTCCCCATTGAACAATATACAGTAGCGTCCATCGGGGGAGAGCATCGGCTGGTGACCCAGTGGGCTCAGATCGAGGATACTGAGCCGTCGAAAGCCAAAGGACCAGCCAGGGCCGCTCTCGAAGCCCTGGTCATCGGGGCCACGGTGATGAAGCAGATGAGAGAGCGTTTCAACCAGCGCTTCGGGGGGCGTGGGGGCGGCACCGACAGAACCAAATATTCCGCACAAGGGAGCCTCCTCAAGGGGATCTAGGGGCGGTCAGGGTATACATTTTCTCATTCATGGCCTGTTTGCGAACGGCGATAGCCTCTTGCTCCTCTAGCTCATGGGCAGCACGCACCTCGTTCTTCGCCACCTGGGGGATAGCGAGCCCGATGCCGAAGAGCAGCCAGAAGTAACGTGGGTAGGCGGCATGGAGGAAAACGGCTCCCGCCAAGTAGCCAACAACGCCAATCGTGAAGGAGGCCGTCAGCCCCGCCGAGTTTCTCATGCCGATGCTGGCGAAATCACGCTCCGCATAGCCGAGCCGGCGAATCATGATCCACAGGATGCCCCCCAAGGTTACCAACCCCATCAGCCCCGTCTCTGCCGCAATCTGGAGGTAAAAGCTGTGGGGCGCGCGCGCCTCGCGGCGGGGGTCCAGCCCCACACGCCGCGAGTAGCGTTGATAGTGCACCGGGTAATTGTCCAGCCCCACCCCTGTGATGGGGTTGTCCATGAACATCAGCCAGGCCACGGTCAGCTCACTGGTGCGCCCCCGGAAGGAGACCTCGCTTTTCGCCTCGCCCCCGCCGATGATAGGCAGGGCGGCTGTCAGGGTGCTCAGGCGGTCCGTGTACCCCGCCGGGATGAACTGGAGCATCGGGAAGACAATCGCGACCGTCAGGAAGAGCACGATAGGGCGCGGCGGGCGGCGAATGAGGGTCATCGCCAGGACGACCATGAGCGCGAGGAAGGCCCCGCGCGAGAAGGTAAAAAGAATAGTCAGAGTACTGGCAGCCATTGCCCAGGCCGCCAGGAGACGCAGGCCAGGCTGCTGCTCGCCCCACATCCGGTCAAGCGCCAAGGGGACAAGCACCAGAAGAATCTGAGCGAAGAAATTAGGGTCACCGACGGGGCCGGAGATGCGAAAATCGTTGGACTCCCCAATGATGTGCATGACGGCAGCCTGACCAAAGCCCCAAAAGTTATTGTCGAAGCTGCTCGTCAGATACTGATAGGCACTGATCGTGCCCATGAAGATCCCGGTGGCTAGAAGGGACCATATCACGCGCCGCAACGTATCCGCCCGCTGGAGCAGAATCGTGATGATGATGACAATCAGCCCGTCCTTTACATAGTCGGAGACTGCTTCCTGAGCGCGCCAGTAGTCCGCCGCGTAAATCAGGGAGGAGAAGCCAACCAGACCATAGATCACAATCAGAGTGGTAGAGAGTTGCCACCCCTTTGGCTGCTGCCCATAAAAGATCCAGCGCAGCACAATCGAGCCCACCAGCAGCGCCACAAAGAGCTTGGCGGTCGAAGGGGCTCCGTGGTAATGAACGAGAATGTCGGAGAAGCGCGTGTAAGTCATGAAGACCAGGGAGAGCAGCCCCACCTCCGCCTGCACGATGGTCCCCAGCACCCCCAGCATCCCGATGACCACCACGAGAAGCTTGGCGGGGCTGGCCAGCGCAAGCACCATCACAGCCGACGCCCCCCCAACGCCCAACGCCAAGGTGGCGAAGAGGAGCGTCATGGAAGGGAAGCGCCGCGTGAGCGCCTCTATCATTGGGGACCGCCCCGCATGTAGTTCTCATATTCCGGGAGTTCCGGCCTCGAGCTGGGGCTACCTGAGCGACCATTCGGTTCGCTATCCCCCGAGAATAGGGCGGAACGGGTTCCCTTGAGGCGTGCCACCTGAAGTGCTTCCTCGGCACGTCGGACGAGGATGCCGGCAGGCTCGCCCTTGTATGCCTCGGCCACACCCACGTAGGGGTCTAACATGATGATCTGCCCACCGCTTTTATCGAGCAGCAGGGGCTCGGCCAGGCCGCGCCGGATACGGTCAAGGGTCTGCGAGGCGGGATGAATCGGCGTCGCGGGGAGCATGATAGCGAAAGAGAGAGTCTCCCAGCGCGCGACGATGTCGCTCCCGCGCAACTGCTGACGCAGAATTTCAATGACGCGGCGCATCAGCCGCTGCACGACGGGCTGGGGCATGTTGTCGAAGATATCATGCAGACCATTCAATTGCACCAGGCCGATGGAGAGATCCAGATCCCCTGATTTGGCAAGTTCCTTTTCCAGATGGCGCTCGAAGTAGCGGCGCGTGTATGCCTTCGACTCGCTGTCTATCATGTTCATGCGCTGGAGCGCTTCAAGGGGAGTCGAGATGTACTCGCGCATAACCGCCAGGGCGACCCCAAACATGATCCCCAGGGCGGTGGCCAGACTGATGTCCCGCGAGGGCTGGGGGCTGAAGGGGACGCTTGGAATCTGCGCGGGGTCGAGGAAGTTGATGTCATAGACCTTGCGGTAGATCAACTGGATGTAGTCGATTGCCCGCTGCCCGACCCCGTTCGCCAGGAGTGCGGTCGTGTAGGGGTCAGGACCCTCTACGGAGAGTTCAAGGATGTTCGCTTCGGGGAGAACCACTGCCGAGACATGGTAGTACGGAATTTCCTCCGCCCCGAGCTGGAGGGCCGCCGCCACATCATGGTACATGCGGTCGCTGTTCAGCACCTCGGCATAGGTGGAGATGATAGAGCGCTGATCGAGGGTATCGAGACTGTAGATGATGTCACGCTCGTACGTGATGGCCGTCGTTGGGCTCACGATGAAGCGGGCGCTGGTTCGATAGAGGGGCGTGTCCTGGTAAAGGGACACCAGGGAGAGCGCGAGCGCCGCCAGGGCAGAAAGCGCAATCAGCCACCAGCCCTGCTGCAACATCCGAAGATAGATACGAAATTCCATCGCCTGCCTTCTCAATCCTGTGAGCAAAGAGTGCTATGTGTTTAAAGGGGAGCACTCTACTTGGAACATACAGTATAGTCGGGGGAGGGATATTTAGTTAAATAGCAATTTGTCAGCTAATTGCTATATCCTCGGCACGTAGCCGCTCTCTTGGAGGCGGCGCGCTTTGCTTCTGAAGGTGCTGCTCAAAGAGGGAGGATAGTTTTTGTACATTGTGCTTCAACTCGAACTCGCGTAGCACCAGCCCACGCCCGGCCTGGGCCATGCGTTGCGCCCGCTCTGGCTCCCGGTAGATCGTTGACAGTGCCCCCGCGAGAGCCACCGCATCCGCCGGTGGAACCAGAAGTCCCGTCTCGCCATCTCGAACCAGCTCAGGGATGCCAGAGATCGCCGTCGCGATGGTGGGCAGAAGCGAGGCCAGGGCCTCCATCAGCGAGACAGGAATCCCCTCCATCTTGCCCGAGGGGGTGATGATGCTGGGCTGAACGTAACAGTGTGCGCTGGCGAGAAGCCGAGCCACCGCTTCCTGCGACTGAGCACCCATCAACTCTACCTGCGCGCCAAGCTGCGCTGCCGCGATCCGCCGCTCCAGCTCGGGGCGCTCCTCGCCCTCCCCAATGATGCGGCAGCGAAAGGGAACTCCTTGCTCCCTCAGCCGCTCGCACGCCTCGATGAGGTAGCTCTGCCCCTTGTAGGGCTGAAGGCTGCCCGTGGTGATGATCTCGAAACATTTGCCCCAGTCGGCCAGGGGGGCGCGCACGGGATAGTCGGACGGCTCGATACCACAATGGACAATATGAATCTTTTCGCGCACCCACGGGCCAACAACCCGTGCCAGATACTCGCGATTGTACTCCGAGATGGCAGCGATGAAGCTGGCGTCTCGCAATTTTGTTGCTAGCATCTCGGTGTGCACGAAGATATCGTGCGCATGAACCGTGACGCTGTAGCTGATTCCGGTCAGGTGATGGATCAGCCAGGCCGCCAGCGCCGGATGCGTGGCGTAGTGAGCATGGATATGCGCCACGCCCTCTTCCTGCATCTGCCGCGCCATATAGGTGGCCTTGGGAAAGAGCGCCAGGGAACGCACCAGGAAGTTGGGGCTGGAGCGGTTTTCCCAGATCGCCCGACCCAGCAACTTTCCATAGCGGAGCGGATGCGTCCCCACTGCCCGAGCGTTGGCGACCGCCACCTCGCGTGAGACAAAAGGAGCCTGCCGTCTGCGCGCGAGCCACGGTTTCGCGGCGGCGTGGACGACAGGCTGCTCCTGGAGAATCAAGGGGTAAAGCGCCACCTCCCACCCCTGTCGCTCCAGGTCATTCATCTCCCGAAGGATAAACGTCTCAGGCAAATGGGGAAAACGCGACATGACATAGGCAATTTTCTGCCCTGTCATCGCGCCCCGCGCCCCTGGAAGACGGCCAGGACCGTGCGCAGGAGAATCTCCATGTCGAGCCAGAGGCAGCGGCGCTCGATGTAGGCCACGTCCAACCGCAGACGCTCATCGAACTCGGTGGAGCTGCGCCCCAGAATCTGCCACAGCCCGGTCAGCCCCGGCTGTACGTCGAGCCGCTCCGTCTGCCACAACTGGTAGGTTTCTGGCTTGAACGAGGTGGGTCGGGGTCCTACCAGGCTCATATCACCCGTAATCACATTCAGCAGTTGGGGAAGCTCATCCAGACTGCTCTTGCGCAGGAAGCGGCCTATCCGTGTGATGCGAGGATCTTTGCTAATCTTGAAGTCGGGCCATTGCAACTCGTTCAGGTGCATGAGTTCCTTCTTCATCTCCTCGGCATTGACGACCATGGTACGAAACTTGTACATACCGAAGAGGGTACCACCCTTGCCCGTGCGCTTCTGGATAAAGAAGACAGGGTCGCGGGGTGACTCTATCTTGATTGCCAGAATGCAGAGCAGAAAGAGCGGCAACATCAACGGCAGCGATAGCATCACGAGCGTCAGGTCCATGATGCGTTTTGCGACCAGATACGAGCGCCCCCGCAATAGTCTGTTAGAGGGTTCAATCTGGGCCAACCAGGGGTTTTGCTGATAGATAGTGTGGCGGTTAATCTCCATTGCCATTTACGACCGTCGTCCCTTCTCCCTGTACCTCATGAACATGTCCATCCGCCTCAACAGGGAGGGTTGGCGGGAACATGGGTGGCTCGGACTCTATCTCTCCATCAGGCAGGTGATGTGCCTCAGCATGGTCCACGAGGGAAGTAAAGGCGAGGGCATTGTCGGGGAACGAGGCAACACCGACCGTCACCTTCACGCCGAGGCGCTCGGCCACGGCACGTTTCACACGCTTTGCCATCTCCTCGGAGTCGGCGACACTCGTCTCCGGGGTCATGATGATAAAGCGCCCCTGCGCGCGCTGGGCAATCACCAGGTCTGTGCGGCGCAACTGGTCGCTGATCACTCGCGCCAGACTGGTCGTTACATAGCGGAGCATCATCGTCCGCTGCACCTCCTCGATGAGACGATGCAGGGTCGCCTGGAGCGAGCCGGGGTCGGGCCGCACCACAACGACAGCCAATGGCCGATGATAGCGGCGACTGCGGAGCATCTCGATCTCGATGATCTCCGTTGCGTGCTCCATCTCCCGCACACGATGGCTGCTAGGGGGAATGGTGATATTCTCAACAGCCTCTTCGAACTCTTGAAGGCGACGACCCACGCTGTAGGCCAGGCGAATCGCAAGGATGAGGAAGGCGATTTCACTGATGGTGATGTAGGTGTTTACCCCACCGAGCAGCGGGTGATTGGGTTCGGCGAAGAAAAAGACTTTGCTCAGGACGTAGATCAAGAGCGAGAGGGACATGGACAGGGTATAATGGGCACGCCGCACCGGAGGAATAAAAATCGTGGCAAGCACCGCCGCCGTGACAAGGATGTAGACGAAGGATTGGATATCGATGAGATTGGCCTCACCAAAATCGAACCGCTCAATGTTATAGAAGACGGCAAGATGCACGAGCAGGAACAGAATGGCTTTGTGGAGCGAGGTCATGCGGGCAGCTCCTTAGTTATCGTTTCAATTGGTTAAGACGTTAGAAATTGCTATTTGGTAACGCGTGCGTCTGACAGGATTTATCCCCGGTGGTATTTGGTAAAGGGGCACGCGACGTTGCGAGGTAAATGCAGAGGTTGCTTGCAGGGCGTATTATCTCAGGTATATCTATTATTTGCAGTAGCAAATAAGTCATCCTTATTGAAAAATTGAATAGATAAAATACAGATGATCGGAATTTCAAAGATTTCCGGAAAAAATCTATCACGTTAGCGTCAAAAAGTTGCTTTGCGAAATCTGAGGGTAGTCCAGCACGCCTCTGCCATCCCCGTCGCAGCAGGGTGCTATGATAGGGCTCCTTCACATTTGTACAGATATGAAATCATCATTACGCTTTAAGGGTCGTCAGCCTGACTATCCTCTACCACCCCTGACGACAGACCGAGATTAGGAGAACGCCTACCTATGGCTGAGATTGGAATTGTGCAGCAGGTAGACATCAACAACGAGCTGCAAGGTGCTTACCTGGACTACGCGATGAGCGTCATCGTGAGCCGCGCGCTGCCCGATGTCCGCGATGGGCTCAAGCCCGTTCATCGTCGCATCCTCTACGCGATGTTCGATATGGGCCTCCACCCGGATCGCCCTTTCAAGAAGAGCGCCCGAATCGTGGGCGAGGTACTGGGCAAATACCACCCCCACGGGGATGGCGCGGTCTACGACGCGATGGTGCGCATGGCGCAGGAATTTTCCATGCGCTACCCCCTGGTGGACGGCCAGGGAAACTTTGGCTCCATCGATGGAGACAACGCAGCGGCCATGCGCTACACGGAAGCGCGCCTCACCCGCCCGGCCATAGAACTTCTGGAGGATATCCAGAAGCAGACCGTTGACTTTGGCTTCAACTTTGACGGAACCTTGAAGGAGCCCGAGGTACTTCCCGCCATGTTGCCCAACCTGCTCATCAATGGGGCGGACGGCATCGCGGTGGGGATGAGCACCAAGGTTCCGCCGCATAACATTGGTGAGATATGTGACGCGCTGATCTTCATGCTGGATTCATGGGATCGCCTGGACGAGGTCGATGTCGAGGCACTGATGCGCTTCGTTCAGGGACCGGACTTCCCCACCGGGGGCCTCGTCTACCGCTACCGGGACGACCGGGGGCACGAGGGCACCGACACTATCCAGAACGCCTACGCCACGGGGCGTGGGCGCATCGTCATGCAGGCCAAGAGCCACGTCGAGGAGATGAGCCGCAACCGCAGCCGCATCGTCGTCACCGAGTTGCCCTTCCAGACGAATAAGTCGAACCTGATCGAGAAAATCGCCGATCTGGTGCGCGACGGCAAGTTGGAGGGAATCACAGATTTGCGCGACGAGTCGGACCGGCGCGGGATGCGGGTCGTCATTGAGTTGACCCGCAATGTGCGCCCCACGGATGTGCTGGGTCAGCTCTTCAAACTCACCCCGCTGCGGCAGACATTCGGCGTGATTCTGCTGGCCCTCGTGGATGGACAGCCCCGGATGCTCTCGCTCAAGCGTGCCCTGCAACTGTTCATCGAGCACCGCCGCGAGGTGATCCGGCGACGGGCTGAGTATGACCTAGAGCGGGCTCGTGCGCGCTCACATATCCTGGAAGGGCTGCGCATCGCGCTGGACAACCTGGATGAGGTCATCGAGACGATTCGCCGCTCCCAGCGGGTGGATACGGCCAAGGCCAATCTCATCAAGCGCTTTAGCCTCACCGAGCTACAGGCGCAGGCCATCCTCGACATGCGGCTGGCCCG
>JACCSL010000928.1 GCA_013812995.1 Ardenticatenales bacterium
GTCGAGAGCAACGCGGGCTTCCTCTGAGGGAAGCAGCGGGGCCAGCCAGAGCCGAATCTGCGCGGCCAGGTGCTGCGTTCCCAGCGCATCGGCCTGGTGGCACGCATAGGTCAGCTGCTCACGGGCCAATTCCTCGTTGCCGCGCCGCAGCGCCACCAGTCGCGGCACATATCCACGACGCGGTTCAGGTGCTCGGTCGCCCCGTCGAGGTCTGAGCCTTCCAGGGAAAGAACGGTTCCCCAGAGCAGTTCGGCCCGCGCTAGATGCTCTGGAATCGTGGTGGAGTCGATCACCTGGCGGGCCACAGTGATAGCCTCGGCGTAGCGAGCCTGTGGGATGAAGGCGCGGCTTAGCATCAATCGCGTGCTCTCGACGGTGGGTGTGTCGCCGAGCGCCTCGGCCTGTTGCGTGGCCTCCGCGAGCACCTCGGAGGCGCGATCAAAGCGGCCCGCCGCGAGCAACGCCTCGCCTAGCCTTGCCAGGATTGGCCCGCGCCGCTCAGCCTGCGCCCCAAGCAGCGCCTGCTCGTAGAAGGCGATGGCCTCGGCCCAGGCAGCCAGCCCCGCCGCAAGTTGACCTGCACGGTAGGCGTAAGGAGAAGCGCGCTCAGGCGTATTGCCCTCGGCGAAGTGCGAGGCAAGGTGCCCCACAATCGGGTCCAGGTTGGCCCGGTGGATACTCTCCAGCGCCTCCGCCACGCGCCGGTGGAGCAAGCGATGGCGCGGCTCCCCGACCTCCCGGTAGGCCACCTCCATCGTCAGGCTGTGGTCAAAGGTGTAGCGCAGCCCGCCGTCAATGGGATGCACCAGCGCCACGCGGCGCAGCTCGTCCAGCGCATCCAGCGCGGCCCCCTCGGAGAGGGCAGCCGCACGCGCCACGACCTCGAAATCAAACTCTCGCCCCGCCGCGACCGCCGTATCCAGCACGCGCCGCGCGCTCTCGGAAAGTCCCGCCAGGCGGCCCTGGATGAGACTGTAGACACTCTGCGGCAGCACGGGTGCCGCCCAGACCGATGGTGCCAACTCCCCTTGAGGGCCAAGCAGAGCATGGTCATGGGTATAACGCACCAGCTCTGCCAGGATATAGGGATTGCCCTCGCTGCTCTGCATCAACCACTCGGTCAGAGATTTTTCTTTGGCAGTGTCTTTGACATGAGACCCCAGAAGCGCGCGCGCCAGGATGCTCGTATCGTCCAGTGTCAGGCGCGTCAGCGGCAGCCGCAGCAGGCGCTCCTCCCGCGTGAGCGTACGAAGCAGCGTCAGGAGCGCTGAGGGATTGGCAGGGGGGCGCGTGGTGGCAAGGTAGGTGATGGGCACAGGCGCTCTCTGGCGCACCAGGTAGCCCAGCATGGCGAGCGTGGACTCATCCGTCCAGTGAAGGTCGTCCAGGAAGAATAGTAGCGGGCGTTGGCGCGCCAGACTCAGCAAAAACTGATGGGTTCCCTCCCAGAGCCGCGCCTCATCTGCCGCGCGCGCGGCGGGCAGGGGTGTGGGCAATGTAGCAGCCAACTCGGGCAGCAGCCGCGCGATTTCACCCAGCCAGACAGCAGGCAAATTGAGATTGGCACGCAGCAGGGGCCACTCGGGGTTCGCTAGCAGACTGCGCAGGGCCTCGATGATTGGGTGATACGGAAGCGCGTGTTCCAACTCGTGGGCCGCGCCAGCCAGCACCAGCGCGCCCGAGGTGCGGATAAACTCCTCCGCCAGCCGCGTCTTGCCGATCCCCGGTTCGCCCTCGATGATAGCAAGCTGGCCGCTGCCCGCCACGGCCCGCAGCCTTGCCAATTCACTGCTCCGCCCGGTGAAGGGCAGAGCGGCAACGCTGGCCACCACCGCCGACAGCGCAGGGAGCGGAGCACGGGTGGTGGGCGGCGGCAACTCGGGGACGGTATCCATGATGATGGCATCGTAGAGGGCGCGGGTCTCCTCCATCGGCGGAACCCCCATCTCATCGTCCAGCAGCCGCCGCAGCTCATCGTAGCGCCGAAATCGCCCCCGCCCGGTCCCCGGTGAGGTAGTGCAGCCGCAGTGCGGCCCGCTGGAGGTCTTCTTGAAAAGGGTCGAGGGCCAGCGCCCGGCGCAGCGTGTCCAGCGCCGCCTCGCTCTGGTGATGGGACTCGTACAGGCGGCTGAGCGCCGTCAGGCCACGGATCATCAGCCGCTGGTAGCGCTCCCGCTCGACTAGCGCCCACTCCTCGAACTCCGGCGTGTCCGGCAGCGCCACATCTTCGAGGAACTCGCCGCGATAGAGGTCCAGCGTCTCGCTCAGGAGAGGAAGATCATTGACCGGCGGGGAGAGATTCGCCTCGAAGCGGCGCACGTCCACCTGGCTATCCGGGGCAAGGCTCAGCCGCTCCTCGTCCACCAGCAGCGCCTCGCCCAGCGCCTTGCGCAGCCCGTACAGTGTGGTGCGTAGCGTTTGCTGGGCGGCGGCGCGCTCCGTGTCCGGCCAGAAGAAGCGCAGAATCTGATCGCGCGTGAGCGGCTCCGCGTGCGCGGCCAAGTAGTACAGCAGCGCGCGGCTCTTGCGCCGCGTCACATTGACGGGCTCGCCGTCAATGAAGAGCTGCGGGGGTCCAAAGAGGTGCAGGGTGAGCATCGGGTCCGAGTTTTCCTATCGATAGTTCTTGCTTCGACGACCTTTCGCCCGATTATACTCTACGGACTATGATTGATGTAGGAAACGGGGAATATAAGGAACGACCGTTTATGGAAGAGACAATCACCCTTTATCGACCTGCCGGGCCGGAAGAATTGGAGCTGGTCAGGCAAAGCGGCTTCAAGCGGTGGCCTCCACGTTTGCCAGAGCAGCCCTTCTTCTATCCTGTGACGAATGAGCAGTACGCCATCGAGATTACTCAGCGGTGGAATGTGCGGGAAAACGAGGTCGGGTATGTGACGCGCTTCCAGGTGAGGAAGTCCTTCATGGACCAATTCGCGATCCAGAAGGTCGGCGGCGCTCACCACACCGAATGGTGGATTCCCGCCGATGAGTTGGAGACGCTCAACGATAATATCGTCGGGCTCATCGAGGTTATTGGGGAATATCGCTGAGACTCATCGCTCCCTTGCATTGGGCGGGCGAAGCACCCGCATCACGCTCAAGGTTGGGTAATGGGGTGATTCTGGCGAATGCTTCGCCCTGCCGTAGCAAAGAAAAGCCCGACTCCAGGGGCATCGCCACAGGGAGCCGGGCGCTTTGATATTTGCCTGGCTTCCCTCAAGGAAACCAGACAGGGGCTGCTGGCGCTCGCCCTCCTGGCACGCGCCGCGCGTCTTTCCGACCCGCGACACTCTGGCCCGGTGCAACCGTGGAAGGCGGTCGGGCACAACGAAAACCGTTATTATTGAAGCGCTCCGAGGGCGCGTTCCTGTTGCGATTCGCCGCACGCACATTGCGCGCTTCATTGTTCCAGGAGCCGCCCCGCAGCACACCTGCCAGCGCCCCTACACACTCGGGACTACCGCCCCGCTTGTGCCGGAGAAAGGGTGTTCAGCCACCCGCCCAACAGTGCGCCAATTTCCACCAGCAGGGCTGCTGCGTGTTCATATTGCCGATGGGTGGTTAGCCCGCGCGCGTGGCTCAGGCGTAGGTAGAGGCGCAGTTTATCCAGGGTCAGGTCCGCGTCCAGCAGCACGGCCTGCTTGCGCCGACCTGCGCGGGTGGCGCGTATCAATAGCTCATAGAATTCAAAGGCGCTATCCTCCAGCCGCCGCGCCATGCGAAAGCGCTCGTGTTTGGGGAATTTCTCGGTGTGGTGCAGCAGCCAGAGGATAAAGTCATAGGTTTTGCTAAAGATGGGAGATTGCTGCATTAGGCACGGGAAAAGATGGTTCTGCCGAGAAGCGCACGCCGCAGCCCCCAGGTATCGCCGTGGGCGACATGGGCAATCCAGCTGTGGATGCTGGCCCGCACCTGGGGAAGTTCGATTTCTCCCGTGGTGTAGGTCCGGCGGAGAGCCTTCAGCCGCCGCCCGGCTTTGACAACGTTGCGCCGCTTGAGACGACGGTGATCCGGAAATACCTGAAAGCCCAGAAAGGGCACCCCGGTATGCGTGGGGCGCACCTGGGCGCGCGACTCGTGGGCTGTGAGGCGTAGCGAGGCCAGATAGTCCAGCACTTCGGCCCGCCAGTGGTGTAGGGTGGCTTTGTCGTCGGCGAAGAGCAGCAGGTCATCCACATAGCGGAGGTAGCCCCGGCAGCCCAAGGCCCGCTTGATGAAGTGGTCCAGCTCGTTCAGGTAGACGTTGGCCCAGAACTGGCTGGTCATGTTCCCAATGGGCAGCCCGCGCGGGCGCTGGTGCGCCTCCGGCCCGTCACTGGGGAAAAAAACCATCTCGTACTCTTCCTGAAAAACCCCTTCCCCGCTCTTGAGGATAAGTGCCGCCAGTGACATGGCCGACTTATCGGCCAGCACGCGCCGCAGGGTGATGAGCAGAAGCTCGTGGTCAATCGAAGGGAAAAACTGGCGCACATCCAGGGGCAGCACGTACTGGAAGCGCCGCATAAAGTGCGTGCAGCGATCCAGCGCGCGGTGTGTGCCCTTGCCCACGCGGTTGGCATAGCTGTCGAAGATGAAGCGTCGCTCCCAGATGGGATCCATGATGTTCACCAGCGCATGATGAACCACGCGATCCCGGAAGGGAGCCGCCGAGATAAGCCGCCGCTTGGGATCGTGGATGTAGAAGTTGCTGTACGGGCCAGGATGGTAGCTGCCCGTCTGTAGTTCCTGCTGGAGGGCGAACAGATTTTGCTCCAGGTCGTATTCAAAGGTGGCGACGGTGACTTTGCCCCGCTTACCCCGCGCCGCCTTCTGAAAGGC
>JACCSL010000958.1 GCA_013812995.1 Ardenticatenales bacterium
GCCCTGGACCTCGCGCTCTTCATCAACGGCCTGCCCATCGCCACCTTCGAGCTGAAAAACAGTCTTACCAAGCAGACCGTCGAGGACGCGGTGGAACAGTACAAGCGCGACCGCGACCCGCGCGAGCTGCTCTTTCAATTCGGGCGCTGCGTCGTCCACTTCGCCGTGGATGACCACGAGGTGCGGATGAGTACCGACCTCAAGGGCAAGGGCTCCTGGTTCCTGCCCTTCAACAAGGGCTGGGACGATGGCGCGGGCAACCCGCCCAACCCGCACGGCCTGAAATCTGACTACCTCTGGAAGCAGATGCTCACCCCGCCGGGGCTCACCGACATCCTGGAGAACTACGCCCAGGTCGTCGAGAAGAAGGACGAGAAGACGGGCAAAAAGAAAAAGGTCCAACTCTTCCCGCGCTACCACCAGCTGGATGTTGTACGGCGGCTGCTGGCCGACGTGACGGCGCGCGGCGTCGGGCGGCGCTACCTGATCCAACACTCGGCGGGCAGCGGCAAATCGAACTCCATCGCGTGGCTGGCGCACCAGCTTATCGGCGTGCGCCACCAGGACGCGCCGCTCTTCGACTCCATCATCGTCGTCACCGACCGCCGCCTCCTCGACCAGCAGATTCGCGATACCATCAAACGCTTCGCGCAGGTGGGGGCCACGGTGGGCCACGCGGAACACTCCGCCGACCTGCGCCGCTTCCTGAACGAGGGCAAGAAGATCATCATCACCACTGTGCAGAAATTCCCCTTCGTGCTGGACGAGATCGGCAGCGCGCACCGGGGCCGCGCCTTCGCCATCCTCATCGACGAGGCGCACTCCAGCCAGGGCGGGCGCAGCGCCGCCGCGATGAGCATGGCCCTCTCGGAGGCGGGCGCGGACGAGGACGAGGAAAGCAGCGAGGACGCGATCAACCGTCTCATGGAGGCGCGCAAGATGCTGCCCAACGCCAGCTACTTCGCCTTCACCGCCACCCCCAAGAACAAGACTCTGGAAATCTTCGGCGAGCCCTTCGAGGCAGAGGGCAAGGTCAAGCATCGCCCCTTCCACAGCTACACCATGAAGCAGGCGATTCAGGAGGGTTTCATCCTGGACGTGCTCCGGAGCGTCACGCCCATCGCCAGCTACTATCGCCTGACCAAGGCAGTAGGCGACGACCCGGAGTTCGACGCCAAAAGAGCCCAGAAGAAGCTACGCCGCTATGTGGAGGGCCACGACTACGCCATCGGCTTGAAGGCGGAAATCATGGTTGATCACTTCCATGAGCAGGCCATTGCACTGGGTAAGGTCGGCGGCCAGGCACGGGCGATGGTCGTCACCAGCGGCATCAAGCGCGCCATCCAGTACTATCACGCGATTCGTGACTACCTCCAGGCGCGCAAGAGCCACTACCGCGCCATCGTCGCCTTCTCCGGCGAGCACGAGTATGGGGGGCAGAAGGTCACAGAGGCATCGCTCAACAACTTTCCCAGCAGCCTGATCGCGGACCGCATTCAAGAGGAGCCCTATCGCTTCCTCATCTGCGCGGACAAGTTCCAGACAGGCTATGACGAGCCGCTGCTACACACGATGTACGTGGACAAACCGCTCTCGGGCATCAAAGCCGTGCAGACCCTCTCCCGCCTCAACCGGGCGCACCCCCAGAAACACGATGTCTTCGTGCTGGACTTTGTGAACGATGCGGACACCATCCAGCAATCGTTCGCGCCCTACTACCGCGCCACGATCCTGAGCGAGGAGAGCGACCCCAACAAGCTGCACGACCTTAAAGCCGAGCTCGATGGGGCTGAGATCTATTCCCCGGAGGACATCGCGCACTTCGTGGCCCTTTATCTGAGCGGTGCCGACCGCGAGCGACTCGACCCAATCCTCGATGGCTGCGTCGCTCGCTACCTGGAGACATTGGACGAGGCGGAGCAGGTCGCGGTCAAGGGCAGCGCCAAAGCCTTCGTGCGTACCTACAACTTCCTCGCCTCCCTCCTGCCCTACGCCCACGCGGAGTGGGAAACGCTCTCCATCTTCCTGACCTTCCTCGTGCCCAAGCTCCCCGCCCCCAGGGAAGAAGACCTCTCCAGGGGCATTCTGGAAGCCATCGACCTGGACAGCTACCGCGTGGAGAAGCAGGCCGCCATGCGCATCCTCCTCCCCGACGCGGAGGCAGAGATTGGGCCCATTCCGACCAGCAGTGGGGGAGGCAAGGGGGAAGCGGAACTGGATCGCCTCTCCAACATCATCAAAAGCTTCAATGATCTCTTCGGCAACGCCACCTTCACCGATCAGGACCGCGTCATGCAGCTGATTACCAGGGATATTCCGGCCAAAGTCGCAGCAGACCCCGCCTTCCAGAACGCCAAGCAGAACTCTGACCGCCAGAATGCGCGCATTGAGCATGACCGGGCGCTGGAGCGGGTGATGATCGGCGTGCTTCAAGATGACGCTGATCTCTTCAAGCTCTTCAGCGACAACGCTGCCTTCAAACGCCAATTGGCCGACTGGGTGTTTGCCCTTGCCTACGATTGAGCCCTACGAGGGCGCGAGGAGATCGACGAGGAAGCGAGCGAGGCCGAGGTGACGGAGGGGCGGCTCTTATGACCCACTGAGGGGGAGCATGAAGATGAAGGTGCTCCCCACACCGAGCTCGCTTTCGGCCCAAATCCGCCCCCCGTACGACTCCACGATGAGCCGACTCCCGTATAACCCCAGACCGCGCCCCTCTATTGCACCCACGGTGCGGGTGCGATAGAACTTTTCAAATAGTTGCGCGAGGTCGCGTTCGTCTATACCGATCCCCTCATCGGCGATGGCAACCACTGCGTACTGATCATCGTGTGACACACGGATAACAATCGGGCTTCCCGCTGTCGAGTATTTGAGGGCGTTGCCAAGCAGGTTGATAACCACGCGCTCAATCTGGATGGGATTTGCCACAATCGGGGGGGACTCAATGGCATGTAGATGAATGCGGCCTGCCTCGGTGGAATTGGCAACCTGGGCAATCATCCGCTGGCACAACTCCACAAGGTTCACAACGACCTGTGTCTGCGCGTCGTCGCCCGCCTCGCGGAAATTGCGGTCCAGCACCTCCTCAATCATGCTGTTCATGCGCTGCCCACTTGTGACGAGAATATTGGCCCACCGGGCCTCCTTGGTAAGCCCTTGCTGCTCCATGTGGTCGTGGAGATATTTCGCATACCCTAAAATAGTGGTCAGGGGCGTGCGCAGGTCATGCGATAAGAGCACCATCGTCTCGTCGCGCGCGCGTTGCAGGCGCTGCATCTCGGTGATGTCGCGGAACGAGACAACCGCGCCCATGATCTGTTCATCAGAGATGATGGGGGATGCCAGGTAAGCAACGGGGAACACACTCTCACCACGGCGGTTGAACAGGGCTTCCTGGGTACGATAGCTCGTCCCGTCGCGCATTACGGCTATCAGGGGGGAGGGTGGGACGAGCATGGGGGGGGTATCGCTGTTGTGATTGTGGAGGGTGGAGTAGGCGTCACGGCCGAGCAACTCCGCTTCCGTCTGTCCGAGCAGGTGCTCTGCGACAGGGTTGACAAAGGTGATCCGACCTGCAAGGTTGACCGCATAGATCCCTTCACCCAGGCTATCTGCCAGGGCATGGTAGAACGCGAGTTGGCGACGCAGCTGGTGTACCAATTCATGCTCGCGCAGACCGACGATGAGCAGTTGCTCGCTGACCTTCCAGGAAACCTCGAACGCCTCCTCCGCCGCTTTGAGGGCGCTTTTTGCCTCACTCAATTCGTCCGCCGCGTGGGTACTGCTCTCTTGATTGTCATCATTGCCTGGATGCTCTGACATAGTCTGCTACTCCATTAATTGCGCCATTGGCTGGTAAAGGGTACCAACCTCATCGTGCAGCCGAATGGCGTAGCTGAGGCTAACAAGACGGTCGAGCGCGGTCCGGAGGAGTGGTCCGTCCGGGAGCCCCACGCGCTGTGCCAGCCCCTCCAACGGGGCCTTGCCGAGTTTGATCAACGCCTGCAAGAGCACCGTCTCCTCCTCGGTCAGGCCAGGGTAGATCGGTTGCCTACTTCGCTCGCGCGTTGCGGACGAGCCGATGCCAGAGCCCGGCTGCATCTCAAGGGTATGGCGCACCACCATGCCTTGCGCGGTAATCTCGTAGAGGGTAAACCCTTTACTGTGCGCGCTATTACGCATTTTTATCACCGAGAGGTTCCGCCGCAACTCTCCAGCCACCTCGGCATAGCGCAGCAGGATGATGGTGTCCGCCAGGAAGGAGATGAGGTAGGCGCTGATGCGCAGGTCGGTGTAGCTTTGTTGGATCTCCATCGTCAACAAGACCGTGACGCCGGTGCCCGTCAACGCCACCACCATGCGGTAAAGCGACTCGCGAAAATCTTCCCGAAAGGTAGGGGCCAGGGCAAGCTCGAAGCCCGTCATGGAGTCAATCACCACCCGCCGCGCCCCGATCAGCGCCACCGCCGCCTGGATCTCATGGAGCGTCTCATCCGGCGAAAGGTCTAACGGGCGAATATAGATGACCTTCAGCATATTCTGGCGTTCCATCTCGGCCAGATCGATGCCGAGCTCGCTCGCGCGCCGCACATACTCTTCCGGGTGCTCCTCGAACACGGCGATCACCCCTGTCTCCCCCACGGCTGCCCCGGCAGCAATGAACTGCGTCGCCAGCAACGACTTGCCCGCGCCGGTGGGACCGCTGACAATCACCGCGTCCCCGCCGGGAAAGCCGCCCCCGATCAAGTCGTCCAGCCCCGCCACGCCGGTCGCCATGCGGTTGTGTGGTCGCGCCCGGTGCTTCTGGGTCGCCGTGGCGGGAATGCGCGGGAAGATCTGGAGGCCCGCCCCGCTGATGCGGAAGGTGTGCAGGCCGGGCATCGGGGCCTGCCCGCGTACCTTCACCACCTGTAGCTTGCGGACAACGGAGTTGCGATGAATGTTCTGGGAAAGCTCAATGATGCTATCCGCCACGGTGCGCAATGGGCTGTTTTGCGCGTTGTTTGAGAGGGGCTCGCCCACCAGAAAGGTGGTGGCTTGCCAGTTCGTGAGGTGAATCGCCAGCCGCTGGATGAAACTCTGTAGGTCTAGCTCATGGTCCTTCAAGGTTGCGGCCCGCACAATCGCCTGGAAGGAGTCTACGATGACGAGGGCGGGGTTGCGCTCTTCCACCTGCTGGACGATTCGCGCCAGGGCCGCACCCAGCCCCTGCTCAAGCACAATCTCACTTAAATCAATAAAGTGGATGCTGTCGCCGACCATAGACGACTCAAAAAAGTCCATCTGCTGCTGATGGCGGAGGATCTTGAGCGGCGGCTCGCCCATCACGGTGAAGTACAGTGCCGGGTGCTTGGGTGTGGCCAGGGTAAACATGATCTGGTGGATCAACGTCGTTTTACCGGCCCCGGGAGTACCCGCGATGAAGTTAAAGGAATATTCAGGTAGACCACCGCCCAGAACCTCATCCAGGCCGGGCACGCCAGTGGAGAGCAATCTGATCGCCACTTGCTGCTTCTTGCTCATAATCGCGCGTCCTCCGTTGGCGAATCTTCCTCATGGGGAGGTATGTCTGGTAGTGCCGGGCGGATCAGACGCAACCCAATTTCCTCACCGATGAAGGTGAAGAGCAACGAGAGAAAGCTGGCGAATTGAGCATGCAGGATGATATGGGCCTGAGCCGCATCGCGGGTACCTGCCGCATCCGCCCATCGCTCTGGTGAGGTAAAGAGCGCCGTCCCCTCTTCAAGTCCCTCCGCCTGTAGCGTTTGTTGTGCAAGCAGCATGGCGCGTGCCCACAACGACTCGAAGCCCTTCGATCCCAGAAAAACAGAAAGGGTCGTGTGCAATCGGTCAAAGGCTTTTTCAGCCTTTGCGATCAACGCTTCGGGTCCTCGGCTTCCCTCTGCCTCATAGCCAACCAGGCGATGCGCTAGCTCTTCTGGGGTAGGCTGGAACGACTGTCTGGAACCTTCCTCCATAATTAGCAGTGCTCTCCTTTGGTGCCAGCGTATGATAGGGATGTCTCAAGTGCTAAGCTCGACTTTATCCATTCCGAATTCAGTGAGGGTTTTACAGCTGCCTCAGACCACTACTACTTTTGGGTGAGTGACCAGAAAATTAGCGGTAGGTCAAGGCGCACCAGCGACATTCCCTACTTCTGAGGTCATTGCGCAGCTCCCTCTGGTCCTTCTGAATGAGGGCAGCAAAAGATGTACAAAGTCGAGTAAAAGCAAGCGTGGGGCCGTTGGGCACAACTGAAATCCAACGAACTATAGAACAGCTACTTGTAAGATGCAACTAGCTTATAGCCAAGTCGCGCCAGGAAAAACTCTGATCGCTGGAGGTCGTAATCGCTATCGCGAGACGTAATCGTAATCGTCCGTTAATGTTAGGACGACAACGGACGATTACGATTGGCGATTACGATTACGATATTCGCCAGTCCTGTGTGTTACGCCGGGGCGAGAAGTTGGCTGTCAAGTGCGCGCAGGTAGAGCGTGGGAATGCCCCACTCGATGGAGACCGCCGCCTGCCGGGTCAGGGCACGCCGCGCGCAGATCACCGCCTCCTCGATGGTGTAGCCGCTGGCCAGCGCCTCGTAGAACTCGCGGGAGAACTCTACCGCCGCCTCGTCCTTGATGAGATGCTGCATCGCCAGCACCGCTGGGATGCCCTCGCGCATGAGCGTGGCCGCTGTGCTGGCAAGCGGCGTGCTGCCGCTCCCGGTGGCGCTCTCGCAGGCGTTCAGCACCGCCAGCCGCAGGTCGTTGTCCGAGAGCAACTGCCCCAACTCCTCCGCCCGCACCGGGACACTGCTGCCCTCCTCGTCTACCAGCATGATGAACCCCTCCTGCCGCACCTCGTCGAAGCCTCCGTGGCCGATGAAATGGAAGATATGCCAGGGACCATTACGCATCGCCGTGGCGAGCGCGTCCCAGCTTCCCGTCTCCAGCCAGTGTAATTCCGCGCGCTGCTCGTCCAGCAGGCGCGCGAGCGCCTCCTCAATCACGGCTTTTTCCTGCTCGATCTGGAGCGACTCACTCTCTGCCGGAGAGGCGATCAGGCCGAGAATACGCAGCGGGGCTTTCTCCACCCGCAACGGGAGGCGGCGACTGAGACGGCTGATCTCGCGGATGATGGAGCTACTTTCCCGGCGAAGCGAGAGATAGGAGGGGCTGAACGTGTCATAGAGCAGCTCCCAGGAGAGCATTGCCAGCGCCGGGTCTGCGATGCTCAGGATGAGTCGCAGGCGGCGCTTCTGCTCGCTGGCCTGAAAATGCGCGAGCGTGTAGAGCCGCCCGATGTCCTGGGGAGCCAGAAACGTCTCGAAGAGGTCGCGCCCGAAGCTTTCCGCCAGCTTCTCCTCGCTGCGGTCCAGCTGCGACCTGGAAAAGAGCGCTTGCACCTGCTCGACCCGCTCCGTTAATTTCTGCACCACCGAGACCTTCACCGCGCCCCAGCCATCGCCCAGCTCGGAGTCTACCTTGATGGCATAGTAATGACCGATGCGACCGCTGATCCCGATGCGTAACTCGATGGGGGAGGAGCGCGCCTCCCCAGCCATCTCGCTGCTGTCGCTGGTCGGGGGAAGGCCCCGGCCACGCTCTTCCCGCTCACGGATCCAACTCCCCATTCGTTCAAAATACTCCTGCACCGAGGTACTGTCCCCGGGCATTTTCAGCGTTGTCTCGTCGATGGAGCGCGGGGTCATGCTCGCCGCGTTCCACCGGCTCAGGCCGATGTATTCCTGCCGCCGGATGAAAAAGCGCGAGGCTTTGCCCTGCTGCGTGGCATGGCGGATATGGTTCAGGATGCTGGCGAAGAGTGTATTGGCCGACACTTCGGGGAGTAGTTCGGCGAGGCGCTGATAATGCAGCGGCTCCTCCTGCGCCTGCTCATCCAGCAGCCGCTCTACCG
>JACCSL010000970.1 GCA_013812995.1 Ardenticatenales bacterium
GCGCAGCGACGGTGGCCGCCGCCACATCTACGACATGAACGAAGTCCCGCCGCTGCTCCCCGTCCCCGAAGATGGTCAGAGACTCACCCTGGAGCAGTCGGCGGATGAAGATAGTGGTTACCCCAACGTAGGGCGTGAAGCTCTGACCGGGGCCAAAGGTATTGAAGTAGCGAAGCACGACACCCTCGAAGCCGAACTGCTGCGCCAGGTTGAGCACGTACTGCTCCCCAGCAAGCTTGGCGATGCCGTAGGGGGAGACAGGTTGCGTGGGATGGCTCTCGGAAATCGGCGTCGGCGTGGGCGCGTCCGCGTAGACGGCCATCGAGGAGGCGTAGATGAAGCGTGGCACCCCATTGCGAACGGCAGCCTCCAGCAGGTTGAGCGTGCCCATCAGGTTGACCTGCGCATCCTGGTAAAAATTGTCCACGCTGGCGCGGATGGAAACGATGGCCGCCAGGTGGAAGATCGCCTCGACCCCCCGCGTGACCTCGCGCACCAGATCGGTATCGCGTACGTCGCCCTCGACAAAATTTACGCCGTCCGGCAGAGTCTCGCGCGTTCCCATGCTGAGATTGTCCAGCACGGTGACGCGCCAGCCCGCCTCCAGCAGCCGCCGCGCCACCCGCGAGCCGATGAAGCCCGCCCCGCCTGTCACCAGTGCATGTTGGCTCATGGTCAGGGCCTCGACAGGATGCGAGCGCGGAACAACTGCTGCTTCCAGCGCAGATAAAGTAGAAACTGTAACATGGTGAGGCTTGTGTGGAGTGCCTTGAGCTTGGTTGTACCCCCGGCCCGGTCCCGGTGCGTGATCTGCACCTCCCCCGCGCGGTAGCCGAGTAGCTGCGCCTTGACCAGGAACTCGGTAGGCGTCGGGTAGCCCATTGCCTCGCCGCTGGCGGCCAGCGCCCGCCCGACCTCGCCCCGGAAGAGCTTGAGAGCGCAGTTGGTGTCGCGCAGCCGCAGGCCGAACATCAGGCGAATCAGGCCATTCAAGCCCCGGTCCGCGTAGACGTGGAGAAAGCTCGCCTGCTTCGCGTGGCGATAGCCCGTCACGAGGTCAAGCGTCTCGGCCTGGAGTTTGTCGTAGAGTTGCTTCCACTCGCCCGCATCGAACTGTCCGTCGGAATCAAGGGTGAGGATATATTCTCCGCGCGCCTCGGCCATTGCAGAGCGGAGCGCGCGCCCGTAGCCGCCATTTTTGTCGTGGGAGACTATGATCAGATTGGGAAACTCCTGCTGAAGCCGCGCCAGAATCTCGCCCGTGCGGTCCATCGAGCCATCGTTGCCGATGACCATCTCCGCGTTCAGGTTATCCCGGGCAATGATCGCTGCCCACTCGCGCACGACCGACTCGATGGATTCTTCCTCGTTGTACGCGGGCGCGCAGAGCGAGAGAAAGGGTCGCTCCAGAATCTGTATCTCACTCATGGGTTAACTCCGCTCCGTGCCACCAGCCACACACCGCAGATGATGATAAACACCCCCAACAGGCGCTGCCAGCTGACAGCCTCATTGAAAAGAACGCGCGCCAGGAGCACGGTAATCACGTAGCCCAGGCTCACCATCGGGTAGGCAACACTGACCTCAACGCGGCTGAGCACGATAAGCCAGAGGCCAACGCTCATCACATAGCTCGCCAGCCCGGCAATGACCCAGGGATTGAGGGCGATGCGCGGCAGAACCTGCCAGAGCGACCCCCCATCTAACGAGAAGGTGCCAACGGTCAGCATTCCCTGGCGAAGTAACAGCTGCGCCGCCGCGTTCAGCGCGACGCCGGAAAGAATCAGCGGAATAAAACGAATCATAGGATCCACCACACTCAGGGTTTATCGTATATTTGGAAGCGTTCGTGTTTAACAAGTTCAATAGAGTTGTAATCCATCATATCTGCAAATTTGAACTGCCAGAGCGAATAATAGTCTTCCTGTTTTTCAAAGAAAATCGGTATGACTTCTTTACTCGTGTGCATTTGCCATTGCCGAAATGGATAGTATAGCTGTCTAATTATAGTGTTATTTGTTCCGACCTTCTTGGTTTTAATCAATGCCACCTTATGTTTACCTTCATATTCCTGCATCAATTTGTGTTTGGACACTACGGACATCAATCTTATGTTTATTAACATTAAAGGAAAATCCTGCCGTCGGCGAATATTTTCTACCTCTAATAGATAACATCAGAGTGCCCTCCCCAATAAAGGTTCGAATTGCACTAGCGGCATAAGCATAGTCCAGATGTTGCACTGCCGAATTACCAATTCTCACTGTTTCAACTACAAAGTCCAATTTACTTTTATAGAATTTGAGGGTGTATATCTCAGGGATATCGACGTAACCCTCCCCTTTAACAATCGCGTATTTACCATTTTGTATTGGTAAAAGAAAAAGATTATTATCTTTGAATATCAGAGGTCTGCTTTCACGAGTAAGTTGCGTACATAATATACCAGGCTCTTGATATCCCGTGTTCTGGAAGCTTTTAGTTACCTTTCTAATTTGATTTGCAGTGATTATAAAAGGCTTCTCCATAAAATCATGCTCATCCATTCTGAGAGCAGTAAAAACGAATCCCCATATGTCTACAATAACCATTTTTTATTCCCCTGCCTATTAACTTGAGTTTAGAGCCGCAGCGCGTCATAAATGTTGAGATATCTGAGGGAACAATGGGGGGTGAGGAAGACAAAGAGAGGTGGCTGCCTTTTTTGGCGGGGATGGGATGATCCTGCACGTCGCTCCATCCCTACCAAAATTACCCATCAAACTTCTCCCGTCCCTCTCTCCTGGAGCGATTTCTCTCTGAGGTCAAGGTCCAATTACCTCAACCCATGACGCAGTGCGGCTCTAAACTCAAGCTATTAAACAAACTCATGTTTCAAAACCCGTTCTTTCTCGATGTAATCTTAAACAAGCAGCTAAAGGATAATCCGACATTCCGCATAGAACGAGCGTTCTTTGATAATTAAAGGCTAAATTGAGGCGAAGTTGATCCTAATACTCACCCGGCGCGCCCTCAAAGCGCCTCAAACAGTTTCTGGGGTGGGCCTTTTGGAG
>JACCSL010000988.1 GCA_013812995.1 Ardenticatenales bacterium
CCCTTTACCTGAACTGGCGGCAGACGCTACCCAACCCGCCAACAGCCGCCGAAGCCACGGAGCCGGAGGGGGAGACCCCTCAGGAAAATAACCCTGACTCCTCCAATACGGAGACAGAGCGCAAAGAGGACTCCCTGCCAGCCACCTTGATTTTCTTCATCGTCGGCGGGCTCTGCTTTGCCGCCCTGCTAGGCATTGCGATTATCTATGTCGTTTTTAAACTGCTCCGCCCGCAGGGCGACGCGGCCTGAAAACTAGCTCCAGGAGTTTAGCCCTTGTCAACCGTTGAATTACGCTCTTATGTCTTTCTGGATACCCTCCAACCCCAGCACGCCGCCTTCATGGGCACCGTGGCACAGGGTTTTATGCCACGCGCGGGTCAAGCTTCCCTCTTTGTCGAGATCGTGCCGGGCATCGAGATCAACCGCATCACCGACATCGCGCTGAAAAATACCAACGTTCGGCCTGGGATGCAGATCATCGAGCGCGTCAATGGCCTGCTCGAGGTTCACAGCGACGAGCAGGCCGAGGTGCGCCGCGCCGGGGAGGAAATTCTGAGTGCGCTCAACCTCAAGGAGGAAGATCGCATCAAGCCCCGCGTGCTGAGCTCGCAGATCGTGCGCAATATCAACCCCTATCATGCCCAGATGATCAACCGCACCCGCCACGGAAACATGATTCTGCCCGGCCAGTCACTCTTCACCCTGGAGTGCGAGCCCGCCCCCTATGCGGCCCTCGCGGCCAACGAGGCGGAGAAGGCAGCCAATATCAACATCCTGGAGGTGCGCTCCTTTGGCTCCTTTGGTCGCTTATACTTGGGTGGCGAGGAAGCGGATATCGATGTGGGCTGGCGGGCAGCGGTGGCGGCCCTGGAGGGTCTGTCGGGGCGTGACAAGAAGTAGCAGTCCCCCCGCTTTACGTTTCGCCCTTTACGCCTTACGCTTGAGGCAACCTGAAACTCAACTTTTGCTCGTAGGAGAATACCCTTTATGGCACAACAGGCACTCGGTATGCTGGAGACTCGCGGCTTTGCAGCGATGGTCGAGGCATCAGATGCAATGGTCAAAGCTGCCCGCGTGGAACTCGTCGGGTATGAAAAAATCGGTGGCGGCTATGTCACCGCCATCATTCGTGGCGATGTGGCAGCGGTGAAGGCCGCGCTGGAAGCAGGCGTACGGGGTGCCGAGAAGATCGGCGAGGTCGTCAGCGTCCATCTTATTGCCCGCCCCCACGAGAATGTGGATCAGATACTGCCGCTGGGCCGCCGGGACCTGACCGAATCCTCCTAAGGAACACTCACGAATGCAACTCGCGCGCGTCATCGGAACGGTGGTTAGCAATCAGAAAGACCCCTCCCTCTCGGGGCTGACATTCCTTCTCCTGCGTCTGCTGGATGTCAACAACGAGGAGCAGGGCAGCTATGTCGTCGCGATTGACGCCGTGGGAGCTGGGGTGGACGAGGTGGTGATGTTTGCCACTGGATCCAGTGCCCGTCAGACCCTTGTCACCCAGAACCGCCCCTGCGACGCGGTGGTGATGGCAATCGTGGATGAGTGGGAAGTCGAGGGTACCCCGAAGTATCGTAAAACGTCGTCCGATGACCTGTGGGCCAGCTAGCTTTGAGGTAGGGGGGAAGCTCCGTGAGCGAAAAAGCCGTTATTCTTGTGGTAGAAGATCACCCAGGCAGCCGAATGCTGTTGGTGGACCTGCTCACCATTCAGGGCTACGAGGTCCATGAGGCGACCAACGGGTTGGAAGGGTTGGAGCAGGCGCGGAAGCTCGTACCAAACCTGATTCTGACAGACATGGGAATGCCCCGTATGAGTGGTTGGGAGATGGTCCCGGAGATCAAGGGCGACCCCGCGTTGAGGCATATTCCTGTGGTCGCCATCACCGCCTTCGCCATGACGGGAGACCGGGAGAAGGCGCTGGCGATTGGCTGCGACGGGTACATCTCCAAACCCATCGAGACACGCCTTATTGGGAAACAGGTTGCCCAGTTCCTGGCAGGTAAAACGGAGGTGTAGAGCAGCTATGTCCCTGAGTGAGCGCGAGATTCGGTCCATCATGGACCGTACAGCCAAACAGGTTGGCACCGGACAGTCCGGCTCCGCCCCGGTGCGACCTATCGATGCCCAGCGCCTTGGCATCTTCCAGGATGTGGACAGCGCGGTGAACGCGGCCTATGCGGCGTTCCAGCAGTACGAGCGGATGGCGCTGAGTGACCGCAAGCGCATCGTGGCCGCCATGCGCGATAAGATGCGCCAGCATGGTCGCGAGCTGGCCCATGAGGCCGCTGAGGAAACAGGGCTTGGGCGTGCCGAGGATAAGGTCAAGAAGAACGAGCTGGTCACGGAGAAAACCCCTGGCCCCGAGATTCTGGAGAGTGTGGCCTGGAGCGGCGACGATGGTCTCACGCTCGTGGAGCGCGCCCCCTTCGGTGTGGTGGCAGCGATCACCCCGACCACCAACCCCACCTCGACTATCATCAACAATGCCATCTCGATCCTGAGCGCGGGCAACGCGGTGGCGTTCAATGTTCACCCCAACGCGAAGCAGGTCTCTGCCAAAAATATTCGTCTGCTGAACGAGGCCATCCTGAGCGCAGGCGGTCCCGCCAACCTGATTACTGCGGTGGCCGAGCCTAGCATCGACAGCGCCCAGGCGCTGATGCGCCACCCGCGCGCCCGCCTGCTCCTCGTGACGGGCGGGGGCGGAGTCGTAGTGGAGGCAATGCGCTCCGGCAAGCGCGCCATCACGGCGGGGCCTGGCAATCCGCCCGTGGTTGTAGACGAGAGCGCCGACATCGAGCAGGCGGGTCGCTCCATCGTCTTCGGGGCCTCCTTCGATAACAATGTCATCTGCACGGACGAGAAAGAGTTGTTCGTCGTGGAGAAGGTGGCGGCGGCGCTCAAACAGGCGATGCAGCGCGCGGGGGCCTTCTTTGTGGAGCGCAGCCACGAGCAGCGCCGGCTCATGGAAACGATCTTCAAGGAATACAACACCTCGCCGCGCGGCATCTCGAAGATGCGCAACGAATGGATCGGCAAGAACGCGGGGGTGATTCTTCAGGCCGCTGGTATCGACGCGCCGCGCGACCTGCGGCTGGCTGTCGTGGAGGTTCCGCTGGATCATACATTGGTCTGGACGGAGCAGATGATGCCGATTTTCCCCTTTGTGCGCCTCCCGGATGTAGGCACCTGCATCGAGATGGCGATTGCTGCCGAGTCGGGCAATGGTCACAGTGCCGCCATGTATTCGTGCAACATCGATCATCTCAGCGAGATGGCGCGCCGCATCAATACCTCGATCTTCGTTAAGAACGGCCCAACGCTGGCGGGCCTTGGCTATGGCGGCGAGGGCTATACCTCCTTCTCCATTGCCTCGCCCACCGGCGAGGGGCTGACCACGGCGCTCTCCTTCAGTCGCCCCCGGCGCTGCACGATGGTGGATCACTTCAGGATTGTCTAGCTGGGTAAGCAGGCTTGATAAAGCCGCCTTGCTGCTAGCCCTCTTGCTCGCGTCTTTCTGGCTCATGCTGGTACAGGTGCCGCTGCCCTTTGTGGGAGGTCCCTTTCAAGGAGAGGATTGGAGGCGCGTTTTCCATCCAGCGGCTCCTGTCACGCTACGAGGCGAGTTGCCGTACGCGGTTGTCCCCGGTGCCTTTCACCCGATTCATCTTTACCTGTTTCTTGTGTGGGCCACCCCCCTTGATGGTGCTAGTTCCCATGCTTTATGGGTTGCTGTTACGCTCGGCATTGTCCTATACGCCATCTATCTGTTCACACCAGGGGATATTCCCTCGGTCATCGCCGTCCTGCTCAGCCCATTCCTGGCCACGATTGTCATTTATGGGCAGGTCACGGCGCTGGAGGTGCTGGGGATGGTGCTGCTCTATCAGGCACTGCAAAGCTCGCGGAATTCGTTTGAGCTGGGGTTGGCGTACTTTATCCTGAGTGCGGTACCTCCCAACATGCTTCTGGTGATGCTGTGGTCTATGGTAAAAGCGTTTTTGATAGATAGAGCGTTTTTGATCAAAAGCGTTGCACTTGTTGCAATAGGGTTGCTGAGCACACTGCTGATATATGGAAATTGGATTTCTGAATACAGACAGGTGGCGAGCGTGGCGTATCAATTTACCATTCCTTTCAATCTATCTTTTTGGAGCGATTCTTCCACTTATATCTTAGGCGTTGGACTCCTGCTATTGATTGTATCTGTCACGTTTTTTTATCGGCGCGAATTGCTGGGATTATCCCTGGAAACACAAATGCTCTTTGTGCTATCGTCTACACTTCTTATCACACCTTATTTGGAACGCCATCGTTTGTTTCCGGTTTATTTGCTTGCTTGCGGTTATCTCTCAAAACAGAACAAATATTGGCCGTTGCTGTTACTTGTCATCTCAGGTGTACTGTTCCTGGCAGAGCACAAACTTCTGCGCCTGATGGTGCCCGCGATCTATACGATTCTTCTGCTACAGCTCCATCGGATGAAACAGAATCAAAGCGAATTAATCCCCCTATGAATGCAATTGCCCTGCTAGAATTCGAAACGGTCACACGCGGCCTGGTCACGGCGGATGCGATAGTCAAGCGGGCACCGCTCGCCCTGCTGCGTTGTGGCACGGTGCATCCGGGCCACTACCTGATACTGATTGGCGGCGACGAGGGGGCGGTGGAGGAAGCACTCATCGCCGGGCGCGAGGTGGGCGGCGACGAGCTGCGTGATATCGTCCACCTACCCAATGTCCATGCCGATGTGCTGGCCTCGCTCGCGGGCGTACGCCGCCCAGCCCCGCCGGAGTCACTGGGGATCATTGAAACCGCGACGGTGCCCGCTGCCATTGCCGCCGCCGATGCGGCGCTGAAGGGCGTCGATGTGGCGCTGATCGAGCTGCGTCTGGCCGATGGGCTGCATGGTAAGGGGATCGTGCTGCTGGGCGGAGCGCTCACCGAGGTGGAGGCCGCTGTCGAGCTGGCCCTTGGTGCGCTCACCACGGGCGACCAACTGGTATCCAGCGCGGTACTGACGAGGGTGGCCCCGGAACTTGTCAAGGAATTTACCGCCGCGAGCTACTTCGGCCAACGGGTCCGGGACGAGCAGAGCGGCCATAGTTGGAGTCGGAGCTAACTCATGCAGCTTGCGCAGGTGATCGGGACCGTGGTCGCGACGGTCAAATATCAGGGCTTAGAGGGCGTGAAGTTTCTCATCGTTCAGCCGCTGG
>JACCSL010001043.1 GCA_013812995.1 Ardenticatenales bacterium
CTGCTTCTGACGGAATTTGTGGTGAGTCCAAAGGCGCTGAGCAATGGCCCTCTCCCCCGGCCTGCGGCCGCCCCCTCTCCCGACGTCAGGAGAGGGGGAAGACCCTTTTCGTTCCCCTCTCCCGAAATCGGGAGAGGGGCCACGGAGCGAAGCGACGTGGGGGTGAGGGCGCGCATGGCACGCGGCCCCTCTTCCATACCACAAACTCCATCAGAACCAGAAACGTAAAACGTAAAAAGATGTAACCTCAACTATGTAAGATGGGATGCGTACAATGCAAAACGTAAACCTATCGCAGAGCGGTAGAGCAACAATTTGCGTTTTGCGTTTTACGGTTTAGAGAGGATTTCGCCATGAGTGAAAAGATTGCAGTCATCGGAAGCGGCTCCTGGGGAACGACGCTGGCGGTGCTCATTGCAGCGCAGGGGCGTGAGGCGTGGATGTGGGTCCGCAGCCAGGAGGAAGAGGAGCATCTGAGCGCGCGCCGTGAGAACCCGCGCTTTCTGCCCGGCGTGCCCTTCCCGGATTCCCTCCATGTCTCGGCGGATGCCGCGCTGGTGCTACGCGATGCTGCCTTGGTTCTTCTCGTAGCCCCGGCCCAGAAAACCCGTGCCAATGTGCGCGACCTTCGAGAGCTTTTCCCCCCCGAAGCAATCCTGCTCACCTGCTCTAAAGGGCTGGAGCTGGGCACCCTCAAGCGCATGACTGAGGTTATCAAGGAAGAACTGCCCGAGGCCCTGCGCGATAACGTGGGTGTTCTCAGCGGCCCCAACATCGCCCGCGAGATTGCGGCGGGGCTCCCGGCCAGCACCGTGGTAGCGATGGAGAATCAGCAGAAGGCTCAGCGTGCTCAGCAGTTCATCAACACTCCCACCTTTCGCGTCTACACCCACCAGGACCTTGTTGGCGTGGAGCTGGCGGGCGCGCTGAAAAATATCATCGCCATTGGCGCGGGCGTTGTAGATCACTTCGCACTGGGGGAGAATGCCAAGAGCACCTACCTCACGCGTGGCCTGGCCGAGATCGCGCGGCTGGGAACCGCGGGCGGGGCCAACCCGCTCACCTTTGCCGGGCTGGCCGGGCTGGGCGATCTGCTCTGCACCTGCGCGAGCCCCCACAGCCGCAACCACTACGTCGGCGTGGAACTGGCAAAGGGGCGCTCGCTAGAGGATATCCGCGCCTCCATGACGCAGATTGCCGAGGGTGTATTCACCATCCAGGCGGCACGCGAGATGGCCCAGAAGTATGGCGTGGAGATGCCCGTCACGGAGGAGCTGTATCAGATGCTCTTCGAGGGGAAATCCGTCCAGGCCGCCATGCGCGACCTCATGCACCGCGATCCCAAGCACGAGCTACAGGGCATCGCCCTGCCCTACAAGGAGCAGAAGCCAGGCTCGTAGCATGGCTTTCTTTGACAAAGCCCAAGCGCGGTTCTATCATGCTCTCTGAACCTATTGGTGTCCATAGTTTCTGTATTCTGGAGGAATAGCACATGTCCAAACCTGTTACCATCACCGATTCGACCTTCGAGAATGAGGCCATCCAGTCGGACGTACCCGTTCTGGTGGACTTCTGGGCCACCTGGTGCGGCCCCTGCCGCCAGATTGCGCCGCTCCTGGAGGAGATTGCCAACGAGTACGAGGGCAAACTCAAGGTGACCAAGCTGGATGTTGACCAGAACCCCACGACGGCCATGCAGTTCGGCGTCCAGAGCATTCCCACGCTCATCATCTTCAAGAATGGGGAGCCTGTGGAGCGCATCATTGGCTATATGCCGAAGGGCCGCCTGGAAGAGAAAATCAAGCCGCATCTCGAACTGACCTAAACTTCAATATATTAAAAGAGCGGACTCCTACGAGTCCGCTCTTTTCTTTTGTGCCTGATCGACCTCCCTGTGTCTGCCCTGCTCTACGTGTAGAAGCCGCGCCCGCCCCAGGAAGGGCTCTGTGAAAACATCCAGGTCGGTGGTGGTCAGGAACACTTGGGGGTACTCTATCAACATCTCGGTCATGTAGCGCCGCCGCGCCTCGTCTAACTCGCTCATTACATCATCCAGCAGCAGGATCGGTGGGTCGCCGCGCTTCTCCGTGATGAGCGCCACCTCGCTCAGCTTGAGCGTGAGCGCGGAGGTTCGCTGCTGGCCGCGCGAGCCGTAGTCCGTCATATCTACCTCATTGACGAGGAAGCGTACATCATCCCGGTGTGGACCAACCACGGTCACCGCGCGGGCCAGTTCCTCGGCGCGCCGCCGCTGGAGGCTCTCGTGGAAGCGCTCCTGGACCTCCTGGAGCGTGAGCAACGTACCCTCGCGAAGCAGGTCCGTGCCCACATCCAGGGAAAGTTGATGCGAGGCATGGTAGCCCAGTTCCAGACGCGGCAGGTAGCTGAGGCGTAGAAATTCGTTGTAGCCCGTCAGCTCCGGGTGAATCCGCCCCGCCAATTCATCCAGCCGCGCGATGACCTGCTGGCGACGGAGAATGATGTAGGCCCCTGCCTCGACCAGCTTTTCGTCCCAGAAGGCGAGGAGTTCCTCGCTGTTTCGCAGCCCACGCTCGGCCAACGCCTTGAGCTGCGCGTTGCGCTGCCCCAGCACCTCCTCGTACTCAGCCAGGGCGCGGTAGTAGCTCTGATCGATCTGAGAGATGGTCGTATCGAGATAGCGACGGCGCAGACTGGGACCGCTGGCAATCAGGTCGATGTCCTCCGGTAGGAAGAGCACCGCGTTGATCTCGCCCACATACTCGTGGACCCGCTTGGCGATACCATTCAACTCGATCCGCTTCTGGAGCCGCCCATTCTGGAGGCCGATGGTCAGCGCCACCTGCTGTGCCCCATCCCGCCGCTTGATCGTTGCCTCCACCCGCGCGAAGGGAATCACATCCTCGGAGACGTCAAAATGGATTAACTGGCGGTCGCTGCGCGCGTGGGAGGCAGCCGCGTTGGAGAGGTAGTAGAGGGATTCCAGGAAATTTGTCTTTCCCTGCGCATTTGCCCCAAACAGGATCGTGATGCCCGGCTCGAAGGAGCCCTCAAGTCGCACGTAGTTTCGGAAATTCAGCAGGCGCAGGGCTTGGAGATGCATCTCAGGGGTCCATTTCTAGCAAGTGTATGCTGAAAAGTATAGCCTGCGGCGGCGACAGGAGGAATTAAGAAAAGGGTGTGCGTCAAAGTTTTAGGGTAGTCAGGCAAATGGGAGGAAAGAGGGTTGCCAGAGCGCGTAAAATGGAAGGAAGCCGTTGAGTCACAAAAGGAACTCCGTAAAAAGCCTGATTTTTCTGAAACGGTCTATCGTTTGCAGAAAAAAGGGCTGCTCTCCTTCTTTCCACCTAAAACCAATCCACCCACGAAAATGATACGTCATAAGGATCACAGGGGTTTGCCCAGCGCCGCCACACAGATGGTTGCTATCCCAGATGGCCTCTTCCGGTGGTAGGGCTCTTGGCGGGAACGCGCTCCTGCGAGCAAGGCTGCGCTAGTGTTGCATCTGGGTGCGTTGGGAGAATATGCCTGTGGCTTTCCCAATGGTCGATACCCGAGGGATGATGTATACGACATCTTCCTGGATGCTGGCTATCTGAATAGGTTCCAAAAGTTTCTATCCACTAGATTGAATGGAGAACAACCATGCCTACTGACCAGATGCAAGACGTACTGGATGAACATGGCAAGCTGGGGCCTTTGGCACTTGAAGAACAAACCCCTGAGATTGCACGCCAACTCCCAACCATGACGAATGCAGTCCAAGCGGTGATTGCCAAGCAACTCACTTTACGCGCCATACCCGTGCTCTCGTCGGTGGGGCAAGTAGACCATCTCCTCATTCCCGGTCCAGGCGGCGATTTGTTGGTCCGTGTCTATACTCCAAAAGGGGACGGTCCGTTCCCGGTCTTGGTTTACTTTCATGGCGGGGGATGGGTCATTGGTACCCTGGATACCTATGATGCCTCGTGTCGTGCGCTAACCGATGAGGCGGCCTGTGTTGTCGTATCCGTTGCCTATCGCCTAGCCCCAGAGCATCCTTTCCCTGCTGCGGCCGAGGATGCTTATGCTGCGTATGAATGGGTGCTCACCCATGCTGCGGCTATTAATGGAGATCCCCAGCGTATTGCCGTTGGCGGGGAAAGTG
>JACCSL010000992.1 GCA_013812995.1 Ardenticatenales bacterium
GATGGGGGGCGGGCTATCCGCCATGCCCGCGTCACCGTCTGGCCGCAGGTCGTGGAGGGAGATCATCTGCTGCTGCCCCTGTCGGAGCTACAGATGGAGAGCAACACGGTCAGCGAGAAAGGGCGCTTCCTCAAGCGGTTGCGCAGCCATGTTCGAGTGAGCCACAGCCCCACAGGGCAACACCTGGAATGTACCAGCGCCCTACCCCTGCACGAGAGCGAGGCGTTGGCGCTGGAGCTTCTGCGCGCTGCCCTGCTGGCCCAGCGCTATGACCTTGCCATCGCCCCCTCGACCCCGCCCTGGGGCGATGTCGTTCGGAGCTACCAGCGTCACAAAGAGCAGGGGGTGCGTGACCTGCGCACCGATACCGTTATCAAGAGCCTGCGCCACGTTCTGTCGGGGCGCATTGACCCCTTCCTGATGGCCGCACTCATTCAGCGTTCACGAGGTTAAAAACAGAGATGGACGAGCAAAAACAGAGATGGATCGAGAAGCTTCGGCAGCTCCCCCACCAACTTGAAGCCCTCGTTACTCCCCTGAGCAAGGAGCAACTCACCACCGCCTACCTCGCGGGGGAGTGGACGGTCGCGCAGAACGTCCACCACCTCGCCGACTCCCACATGAATAGCTACATCCGCTGCAAGCTGATCGTGACAGAGGAAAATCCCCTGCTCAAACCCTATGATCAGGATGCCTGGGCCGCGCTCCCGGATGCTCAGTCGGGCGATCTCAGCACCTCGCTCGCGTTGTTGAAGAGCCTCCATGCGCGCTGGGTCGACTTCTGGGCTCAGCTGCCCCCGGACGCCTGGGAGCGCACCGCCACCCACCCGGAGCAGGGGACGGTATCGCTGATCGTGCAGCTTGAGATTTACGCCGCCCACGGGGAAGGACATCTAGCGCAGATTCAACGCACCCTCGCGGCCCAACCTCGCTAGGGCGTGGCAGGTTGCCGAACACGCCGATTCACCACTAGGGCGGCGGTGAGCATCAGGACGAGAAGCACCATCTCGAAGATAGATCTGTACACAAAGGCGTCCTCCGACCCGTAGAGCACCGCCAGGATTTCACCCACGATGAAGGCCGTGGGCATGGGTACAACCAACATCAAGCCGATCAACCGCTCCCCCAGGCCCTCCGTGCGATACTTCTTGCCGAAGACGGCCTGGGGGAGCTTCCCCGTCGCGATGGCGTATAGCCCACAAAGTAGAAGCAAGACTTCAAAAATGAACAGCATTCGACCTCCGATAGTTTTGAATAGCGTTCGCTTGATAAGCATAAAGGGGTAGGGTTTTCCCCGTCAACTAGGGCAAAGAGGATGCAAGATGGAACTAAGTTCGACAGCCAAAAAAGTGCTATGGGCATTGAGGATAGAGGTGGCAAGCATGGTCCTGCTCCTTATCGCTGGCTTTGTTGTTGGTCACAGCATATTTTTCTGGCTCGCTGGGTTTATTCTGCTTCTTTATATGGTGACGGTTCTGCTCCTGTTTATGGCGCGTATCAGCGACTACTTCCAGGATTCTTCGGACAATTAGTACGATTCGTTTCCAACTAATGTCAAATATTGCTGGTTCTGGTGAAATATGTGGTGGAGTCATGGCTCTGCGTGGCGGCCCTCTCCCCGGCCGTCGGCCGCCCCTCTCCCGATATCGGGAGAGGGGACACGGAGCGAAGCGACGTGGGGGTGAGGGCTCGCATGGCACGCTTCCCGATCTTCCATACCACAAATTCCGTCGGAAGCAGAAATATTGCTGGCGCGAAGGTTGCTATATTTGTCCGCTGGTCCTTTTATCGTATAGGAGTCTAGATTTCCCATGTCTTCCCCAACTGACCTCTACTACCTGATCTATGCAAGTGCTGCCTCTCGCCGGATGAATGAAGAGGATCTCGTGGAGTTGCTGCGCCAGGCGCGCGAGAACAACCAGAAGGCGAACATCACGGGCCTGCTGCTCTATCGCAATGGAAACTTCATGCAGCTGCTGGAAGGACCGGAGCGCAACGTGAAACAATTGATCCGCCACATCGAGCGTGACCCGCGCCACTACGGCCTGATGGTACTCTCAGAGGGAGCGTTGGATCGCCGCCGCTTCGATCAGTGGGAAATGGCGTTCAAGCATCTGAGCAACGAGTCCATTCTTAAAGAGCCCGGCTACAGCTCATTTCTCGAAACCCTTCCCACCCCCGAAGAGGCCGAAGCGCAGGCAGATCGCCTTCTCCTACTGCTGGACACCTTCAAAGAGGAGTTCGTCTAGCTCTCCTGGCACACTTTTTGCTTCTACAAAATGGAGTACCAAAAAAGAAATACCCATCACCGATTACGCCTGGGGGGGAGGTAACCGGTGAGTTTACTGAAAGAGCTCGTTACGCCTGGGGGGGAGGTAACGAGCTTTTTCGTGCCTATTATCCAAGTTCCAGACAGGAGACAGCACTATGACCTCGATGGTTCACGGCATTCATCATGTGACGGCGATTGCGGGAGATGCACGGGAAAATTGGGCCTTTTATACGGGTGTGATGGGGATGCGCCTGGTCAAGAAAAGCGTCAACCAGGATGATCCGCATACCTACCACCTGTTCTACGCCGACGGGGCCGGAACCCCTGGCACCGACCTCACCTTCTTTCCCTGGGCGCAGATGGCTCCCACGCGGCTCGGTACCGGGCTGACGGTGGAGGTGCCGCTGGCGGTGCCCGAGGGTAGCCTTCCCTACTGGCAGGCTCGCTTTGATCGGGAGGGCGTCGCCTATGAGCCGATGGAGCGCCGCTTCGACGAGAAAACGTTGCCTTTCACGGATCCGCATGGCCTGCGCCTGGCCCTCGTCGAGAGCGCCGACGCCCGCGAGTGGGTTTCCTGGGAAGCGAGTCCTGTTCCACCAGAGCATCAGGTGCGCGGGATGCACAGCGTGCGTCTCTGGGAGCGCCGCCTTGGACCCACCGAGACACTCCTCACTGGCTACATGGGCTTCGACCATCTGGGTACCGAGGATAACTGGCATCGCTATGGCGTGGAGGGCGGCGGCTCAGGCAAGATGGTTGAGGTGCAGGAGGTGCATGACCAGGCTCCCGGCAGGTGGGGAACCGGCGGGGTTCATCACGTTGCCTGGCGGGTGAAGGACGATGAAGAAGAGATCGAATTGAGCGAGCAGATTCAGGACGCGGGGCTTGCTCCCACGCAACAGATCGACCGTTTCTGGTTCAAATCCGTCTATTTCAGGGAGCCGGGAAGTGTTCTGTTTGAATTGGCAACCGATGGTCCTGGCTTTGATCGAGATGAGGACATGAGCCGGCTGGGGGAGCAGCTAATTCTGCCGCCCTGGCTGGAGCCGCGTCGCCCGGAAATCGAGGCAGCTCTGCCCCCCTTGGGCACCTCTTAAGAGTGACGACCCGCTGGAATAGGCAGGGGCAGGAGTACCGTGAAGGTGGTTCCCCGCCCCACCTCGATTTGAACCTGGATCATGCCCCCATGCGCCTCGACTACATAGCGAGCCACAT
>JACCSL010001004.1 GCA_013812995.1 Ardenticatenales bacterium
CCCCCCCCCCCACCTCTCCGCTCCCCTCTTTCCCCCTTCCAATAGACAAGCGTCCTGCCTTGTCGATTCGTTTTGGCTCCGATACCATAGGTATCAACAGACTTGACCAAAGCGATAGAGACCTTTGAGTTTTCCCATCAACTATAGGAATGCACTTTGCTTGCCCGTTGACATGGGAGAGCTATCTCTACCACAATAGAGAGCAAGAAAAACCTTTCCGTCCATCACCATCTATTTTCAGTGGGTCGCCTGGGGAACATCAACCACCATGTGCAGGCGTGACGGGGCGACGTTGGGTAGGTCATGGCAACCCTGGAATGCTTCACCAGTTGTAGACCCTTTTCCCAGTTCCCTTCTTACATTACCTGCTAAAGCTTTTCGCCTCCACGCGAAGGTATCAGATCAGGTGCAACAACATGAAAGTTAAAATTTGGGGGGTGCGTGGTTCTATTCCAACCCCCCTGACCTCTCAGAGTATCCGCGACAAGATTATCACTGCCCTACAGGGCGCAAAGGGCGTTGACCTGAGCGACCCCATGGCTATCCGCGCCTATGCGGATGGGCTCTCTCCCTTCGTGGCTGGGACAGTGGGCGGCAATACGGCCTGTGTCGAGGTCCAGGCGGATGAGCAGCTGATCATCATTGATGCGGGTTCAGGGATTCGCCAGTTGGGAACAGATCTCATGGCGGGCCCCTGTGGGCGCGGCCAGGGTGTCATTCATCTCTTCCTGAGTCACACCCACTGGGATCATATTCAGGGGTTTCCCTTCTTCTTACCCGCCTTCGTTCCTGGCAACCGCCTCTACATCTATAGTGTCCATCAGGTCGCCCAGACGCTGAGGGATCAGATGAAGCCTGCCACCTTCCCGGTGGACCTGGATTACATGTTGTCCACCATCGAGTTTGTCCCCCTTGTGGAGGGCGAAAAGCTCATGGTAGGCAATGTCCAGGTGACCAACCTCTGCCTTCCCCACCCTGGGCGTGCCTATGCGTACCGCTTCGAGCATCAGGGGGCCGTCTTCGTGTACGCGAGCGACGCTGAGTACAAGCATCTGGACGAGACGCACCTGGAGCCGTACCTGCGCTTCTATTCCGGGGCGGACGCGCTCATCTTTGACGCCCAATTCACCCTGCGCGATTCCATCTCGAAGTTTATGGATTGGGGACACAGCTCGGCGCTCCACGGGGCGGATATTGCCCGGCGCGCGGGTGTGAAGCAGCTGATTCTCTTCCACCACGACCCCAATAGCTCCGATGGTGAATTGGCAGGCATCCTGGACAAGACGCTTGCCTATCAGTCGGAGCATGGCGAAGAGGCCACGAGCGAGATTCTCATCGCGTTCGAGGGGATGGAACTGGACCTCTCCCCCACCTCCTCCCTGAGCGTTCACCGACTGCCGGACACCGAGGCCGCTGTGCTCAGCCTGGCCGGAGATTTTGACGAGCGCTCCGTGGCGGAGATTCGCTCCCGCCTCATCGAGGTCCCCTCCAATGGACACCGCATCGAGGAAGGGGAAAGCCAGCGTCGGCCGAGGCTTGTCGTCGATATGGCGGGTATCAAGCGGGTGAGCATCGCCGGCCTGCGCGCTCTCATTGATCTACGCCGCCAGTGGGAGGGAAGCGCGATTCTGCTCTCGGGTCTCTCCCCGCAGGTGCGACGCGTCATTGAATTGGCGAATTGTCTTGATTTTTTTGCTATCTATCCCACCGTTCAAACCGCACTGGCAGCCCTGGAAGCGCGTGAGGCGCTGGGGCTGCCCGGTCAATCGCTGAAAAACCGCTACCGGATCGAGGCGCGGCTGGGTGAGAGTGAGATGGGGGTGGTCTTCAAGGCCACGGATACCCGCCTCCAGCGCCCGGTGGCGATCAAGGTGCTTTCACCCTCTTTCAGCCAGAGTGCTACCGCCCGCCTGCTGCGCGAGGCGCAGCGCATGGCGCGGCTGAATGTGCCGGATATCGTTTCCATCTATGACTGGGATGAGGAGCAGGGGCTGGCCTACCTGGTCATGGAGTACGTGGCCGGGAAGACGATGCGGCAGGTCATGGAGCAGGCACAGCCCCAGGAGGGTGGGGTTCACCAACCGCCTCTGGATATCTCTGTCGCTATTGACATTCTGCACGCGCTGGAAGCTGCCCATCGCAAAGAGATCGTGCATGGCAACCTCAAGCCGGAAAACATTCTAATCTCTGAAGGAGTGAAACTCACCGACTTCGGGCTGCGCTGGTTCGAGGAGGGGCGGCGGCTGACCAAGGTTCCGCTGCTCATCAGTCGCTCCGACTATCTTGCGCCCGAGCAGATCCTGGGGGAGGCGGTGGATGCGCGAACAGACCTGTACGCGCTGGGCGTTATCCTGTACGAGCTGTTCACGGGGCGGCGGCCCTTCGAGGGTGATGGGGCCGACATCCTCGATCAGCATCTTCACCAGCCGCCCATCCCGCCGCGCCAGCTCAACCCCGAACTGTCGCGCTCCCTGGACCACCTAATTTTGAAACTGCTCGCCAAGGAGCCGAATCAGCGCTATAGCTCCGCCGACCAGGTGCGGCGCGTCCTGCTCAGCTTGAAGCGTGACCCCTCGGCGCAGGGCCGGGTGAAAAAGGAAACGGGTCCGCTGCGACTCCAGGTTCACCAGCGCCAGCAGAAGATTATTGGACGCGAGACTCAGCTTTCCAAGCTCTCAACACTCTGGTCCCTGTCGCGCAGCGGTCAGGGGCAGATCGTGCTGATCGCCGGGGAGGCAGGTGTTGGCAAGACCTCGCTCTCCAAGGAGGTGGCCTACCAGGCCGGGGATGCAACCGTCCTCATCGGTCAATGCGGGGAGCTGGAGGGCAGCCCGCCCTATCAGCCCTTCATTGAGATTGGTCGCGACTACCTGGCGCGTGCCTCAATGATGGAGGTGCAGGAGCAGTTGGGCGAGTCGGCGGCGGTGCTGGCGAACCTGATCCC
>JACCSL010001007.1 GCA_013812995.1 Ardenticatenales bacterium
CCCTTTACATCGAATTGCTGGATAGCTGGAACACGCGTAGCGCCCATGCCTTCGCGACGCTTTTCGCGGAGAATGGCAATGGGGTTGGCTTCGATGGCAGTACGATGAATGGCCGCGCGGAGATCGAAGCCACGCTCGCGGGCATCTTCGCGGACCATCCCACCGCCTCGTACATTGGAAAGGTCCGCGAGGTGCGCTTTCTGGCACCGGATGTGGCGATGCTACGCGCGGTGGCTGGCATGGTGCCGCAGGGCGAGGACGCCATCAACCCTGCGGTCAACACGATTCAGACGCTTGTGGCGGTCCTGCAAGACGATGAGCAGTGGCAGATCGCGCTCTTCCAGAACACGCCCGCCCAGTTTCACGGGCGGCCAGAGTTGGTCCAGCAACTCACGGAAGAATTGCAGCAGTTGCTATGAGCGATTCTGGCAAGATGGATGTGTACCTTGAGGTCGGCAAGAAGCGAACCTTCGCCAGCGCGGTGCAGTGGCCCGGCTGGGGCCGCAGCGGGCGCGACGAGGCATCTGCGTTGCAGGCGCTCTTCGACGCGGGGCCGCGCTACGAGCGTGTGCTCGCTAGCACCCCCCTTGGCTTCGCCTCGCCCACTGACCTGTCCGCCTTCAATGTCATTGAGCGGCTAGAGGGCAACGCGACCACGGATTTCGGCGCGCCTAACATTGTACCCGCCTATGACACAAGCCCCGTGGACGACGCCGACTTGCGCCGACTTCGTACGCTGTTGAAGGCGGGCTGGCGCGCCTTTGACGAGGCGGTGAGCGCAGCCACGGGCAAGGAGCTTCGCCTGGGGCCGCGTGGTGGTGGGCGCGACCTGGAGGGAATCATCCAGCATGTTCTGGGTGCGGACGCGGGCGACCTAGCGAAGATGGGTCGAAAGGTGAAGACAGGCGAGCTTGACCTGGCAAAAGCCCTGGCGGACACCCGCCACGCGATACTGAAAGCACTGACCGCCTCCGCGCGCGGCGAGGTACCAGCGAGGGGACCACGAGGCGGCGTGCGCTGGCCACCGCGCTTCTTCGTCCGTGCCGTCGCCTGGCATCTCCTCGATCACATCTGGGAGATCGAGGATCGCGTGTTGGCCCAATGACCATACCACACCTCCGACCTCTCTTTGCGACACTCCGGCTTGTTTCTGGCCTTGTTCTTCTCTTCTATGTCTCGACCCATTTCCTGAACCACTCTATCGGCATCCTCGGGCTGGAAACGCTGGAGCGGGCGCGACTGCTCTTCATTGGGTTCTGGCGCAGCCCCCTCTTCTCCTGGGTGGTTCCTACCAGCCTTGTTATCCACTTCAGCCTGACGCTTTACAGGCTGCTTGCCAAGCGGACCTTCCGGGGACTGCGCCTCATGGAGTGGTTTCAGATGCTCACTGGTCTGCTCACCCCACTCTTTCTGATACCTCATCTTTATTTTACACGTATCGCGTACATCGCTTATGGAGTCGTGGATTCCTACACCTACTTCCTCGTCACCACCTATGACTCTGTTCCTGGGTTTTATCTCATTGCGGTGCTGATATGGATTCATGGGATCATCGGGCTGCGTATGTATCTCAGCCAAAAGCCCTGGTATATCACCGTTAAGCCTTTGTTGGAGGCGGCGGGGTTACTGCTTCCGGTGCTTGCGGTCGTTGGCATCCTGGTCGCGAGACGGGAAATTCAAGAACTCCAGGTCGATCCCCTCTGGGTGGAACGGATCCTTCAGCAGGGCAATCCTCGGGGACTCTCCCTAGATGCGATGGGCGAACAATTCAGAGGGCAGTTCACCCTGGGATACCTTTCATTCCTCGCGGTTGCCTTCTTGAGTCGCTATGGGATTCTGAAACGCCAACGCCAACGCAATGTGATTCGCGTCGAATATCTGGGCAAGGGCACCGTCTCGGTGGCGAGGGGTACCACGCTGCTAGAAGCCAGCCTACAGAATAACATTCCTCATGCGCATGTGTGCGGTGGCCGGAGTCGTTGCTCCACCTGCCGAGTTCAGGTGATCGAAGGGCTCACCCATCTGTCCCGGCCAGGCGAGGCGGAGCTTAAAGTCTTGCGACGCCTTGGCACGCCACCCAATGTACGCCTGGCCTGCCAGGCGGCTCCGAATGCAGACTGCGTCATCCACCCGCTCTTGCCTCCGGCGACGACTGGCAAGGAGGGCTTTGTGCAAAGAACTCTCCAACAGGGCTCGGACAAAGAAATCGTTATTCTTTTTGCAGATCTGCGCGGATTTACGGCTCTGACAGAGCATAAGCTTCCCTACGACACCGTTTTCATCTTGAACCAGTATTTTCAGACGATGGCCCAGGCGGTGGAGGCAGAGGGCGGCTATCTCGACAAGCTCATTGGTGATGGAATCATGGTGCTCTTCGGTTTGGAGACAGAGATCGAAGAGAGTTGTCGAAACGCGTTGGCAGCGGCACAGGCGATGTCCTACCAATTGGACCACCTCAACCGACAGCTACAAGGGGAGATCGATAGCCCCTTACAATTGGGGATTGGGGTGCATTACGGCCATGTCATTGTGGGGGAAATGGGATACAAGCACACGAAGCACCTGACCGCGATTGGGGATGCCGTCAACATAGCGTCGCGGTTAGAGGGGGAGACCAAGGTGCAGAACTGCCAGCTCATCGTTTCTGAAGCGGTGGTCGATTCAGCCCAGGCAGATTTTTCGACCTTTCATAAGACAGAAATCGCCATTCGGGGGCGTAGTCAGAATCTGACAGTCTACATCGTTCCCAGTGCCAAAGAGTACACGTTAAACGGTTCAGACGCGGCAGGAATAACGGATGAGCATGAGCTTCCATCTGTCCGGTAAGCTGACTGAGTGTGGTAAATTGTAAGTCGCTGGCTATGCCATTGGACGCGCCTCCCGCTTCCGGTTAGAATGAGCGGCTATGTCACCCCACCGCCCCACCCTGCTTGCCATCGTTGCCCAACCGGGGGAGGAAGCGAGCGCGCCGGGCGGAACATTGACCGTCAGCGGCTGGCGTGGGGCTCGCACGGGGCTTGTGACCTTGCAGGGCCGCGAGGCACCAACGCTGCGCGAGGCCGCCAGCCGGGTCGCTACGTTGCTGGGTACCGAGAATCATTTTCACTGGAATGCGGCGGAGCCCCAGGTGGCCGCCGAGCGGCTGGCGCGCACGCTGCGTGCCCTCCAACCCACCGTGGTGCTGACAAACGAGAACGCGCGGGCCAGCGCGGAGTTGGCCTGGCACCTCGCCGCCGATCCCGCAGTGAAGATGGCGGGGCTTGCCCTCTTCGACCCGGCGCGGGCGCGGCTGTGGGGAGCCACGGCAGAGGGCGGAGAGGCCCGCATCGACGTTAGCGCGGCGCGGCCCCTGCTGCGGGCGCTGCGCTTCTACTATAACCCCGCCGCGCCATCTGAGACAGAGATAGTGACTCCTTTTGAGCACTTTACCCTTCTGGCCGGTGCGGCGCTACCAGAGTCATCGGTCACCGACCTGTTCGCTGGGCTTTCCCCCAGCCCTTTTAAACCACCTATCAGCTTTTTGGCGGAGGATCCCTTCCAATGAGTCATGCTCAGGTTGACCTGCAAAGGTACCTCAAGAGTCCCTATCTTCGATTGGACGAGTCGAAGCGCGGCCAGGCGGATGCTGAGTTTGCTGCCGCACAGACGTTTCTACAGCAGGCCGAAAGCTCTTTTAAAGAGAACGACGAGGCCACCGGGCTAAAGCAGGCGTGGGCCGCGATGTTCCGCGCGGCGCGGGGCCTTGCCTACCGGGCGGGCTACCATGTAGAGCAACTGCGCTCCCTGGAGGTGGTGCTGGCCTCCCACTACCCGCCGATTACCCAGGACGATATTACCGACCTGCGCCGCGCGCAGGAGCTGCTTGGCCCCCCGGCGGTTGCCGTGGAACGGGCTCGCGTCTTCATCCACAAGACGAAGCCGCTCACCCCGCAGGCCATTGATTCGGCACGGAAGAACTAAGGAAACAAGGAGAATTTTCAATGGCAACCGCGCGCTGGTTCTTCACCGAGCTGCCAGAGAGCAAGTTTATTATTCAGGAGCAACTGCGTCAGGACTACTGGCGCGCTGGCCCCGCCACGATGTGGATCGACGCGGTTCAGGTGACCAAGCCTTATACCGCCGTTGGCTACTGGCACGATGTCAACTTTGAAATGGAATGGTCGCCCCGTGAGTATCTGTTCCTGCGCGCCAATCGCAAGGAGGAGGAACTCATTCGCGCGACCACGCTTCAATTGGGCTTCCGACCCACGCGCCAATATGAAGAGGATGGCAAATATGTCATCGAGTGGCGGCTGCGCGCCTCTGAGGCCACGGCGTCGGAGAACAACACCCAGACCCGTGCCTCCTGAGCTTACCTCGCTGTGACAACGACCCAGGCCCCGCTCCCCGAGCGGGGCTTTTTGCTCCCAAGAGAGAGGAGTTGCTGTGACAACCGTTATCGTCAAGAGTCTGGAGAATCTTCAGCAGCAGGTGATTGTGCAGGATCATTCCTGGATTGCCGACGAGCCGAAGGAGGCGGGCGGGGACGGCATGGGGCCAACTCCCTACGATCTGCTGCTCGGGGCGCTGGGCACCTGCACCAGTATGACACTCCACATGTATGCGCGCCGCAAGGGCTGGCCGCTCCGCTCCGTGGAGGTGTGGCTCACGCATGAGCACATTCACGCCGAGGATTGCGAGGAGAGTAGTAACCCCGAGGCAGGCTTTCTGGAGCGCGTGACCCGCGAGTTTGTCCTGGTAGGTGATCTCTCCGAGGAGCAGCGCGCGCGGCTGGCGGAAATTGCCCGCCTCTGTCCGGTCCATAAGACCCTGAGCCACCCGCTGAATATCGTCGATACCGAACCTGAATGGCGGAAAGAATAACGCGGCATAAAATGTGCTACCTGCCTGGCAATCATTGATTTCACAAGGAGCCAGACATGGGACACGAGAACGATAGCGACAAAACCAAGCCCATTCATACCTTCGCGGGAACCAGCGATGGGATTGTCGGCAATGGGGAGCCTGTGAGTGGCAAGGACGGCCCCGAGACCCAGGAGCGCGCTAGTGATTTCTACGAGGAGATCGGCGCGGCTATCTTGGGCAAAGAGGGTGAAGATGTTCACGGACCCGATATGGAAGATGACGAGGTACCTTAATGACCCAATCCGACTCTGACGCGCTTGACCTCAACGCTCTGTTCGAGGAACTTCAGTCCCAGCAGGCGGAGGCTGCGTTGCCGGAGGATCACCGCTCCGGCTTCGTGGCCGTGGTGGGGCAGCCCAATGTGGGCAAATCGACCCTCATCAATCGTCTTATCGGGCAGAAGATCGCGATTATCTCGCCCAAGCCTCAGACGACGCGCCGCCGCATCCTGGGCATCCTCACGCGCGAGGATGCCCAGGTCATTTTCGTGGACACACCCGGCGTCCACGAGCCGCTCCACCGGCTGGGCGAGTACATGAACGAGATGGCCCTTACCGCGATTCCGGATGCCGATGTGGTGCTCTTCCTCGTGCAGGCGGGGACCGCCCCGGACGACCTGGACCGGCAGATCGCGAGCAAAATCGCGCACTTCGAGGGTCCCAAGGTCTTGGTCATCAACAAGATCGATGTGGTCGAGCAGGACGTTGCCAGCGCGCGCTACACAGCGTACCAGGCACTGGGTAAGTGGGACGAGATGCTGCTGATCTCGGCCACGGAGGGCCACGGGGTGGAGGGAGTGCTTGACGCGCTTATCAAGCATCTGCCACAGGGGCCGCGTTACTACCCGGAAGGTCAGGTCACGGACCAGCACGAGCGCGACTTCGGGGCCGAGGTCATCCGCGAGGCCGCGTTGGGCTACCTGGAGCAGGAGGTGCCCCACGCGCTCAACGTCGAGGTAGACGAATGGAAAGAGCGCGAGAACGGGATGCTCTACATCTCCGCTACGCTCTACGTCGAGCGCGATAGCCAGAAGGGCATCGTCATCGGCGAGGGCGGGAAGATGCTCAAGCGTATCAGCTCCCAGGCGCGCCGCGAGCTGGAGCGCATTCTGGAGCAGAAGGTGTACTTGGAACTCTGGGTCAAAGTGCGCGAGAAGTGGCGTAGCAGCGAGAACTGGCTGGGGCGCTGGGGCTACAAACCGCCCAAAGAGTAGAAAATTGGGGTAGTGTACCAATTTCGGTTGAAACGTGACTCAGGCAGCAGCAGTGAGGGCAGCGGCCTCTTGAGAGATCATGGCGAGAATGCCCTGGTCAGAATGGAAAGCGCTCGCGGCGCGGGCGCGGCGGCGGATGCGGCGATTGACCCGCTCCAGGTGGGAGGTGGTGCGCAAGAAGGCGCGCGGCCAAGTGGGATGTTTCGTTTCGAGGGAGAGATAGGCGATGGTGGCGCGAAAGTCGCGCCGCAGGGTAGCCACGGCAGCGGGTTGGGTGTGGCGATAGCAGCGCACCACTTGTCGGTAGCGGCGCAAGAGGGTCGCCGGACGCTTGGCCTGCCAAATGGCCCGGAAGTCTTTGAGAATGGCCTTGCGTTGACGGGTGCGCTCGCGGCGCGAGAGACCCTCTGGAAGATGGAGGGCGTTGGCAATGTTGCGTAGTTTATGGAAGAGACAGCGTTGGGTGGGGGCGTCAAAATGGACGATGCGCAAGGCGGCACACAAGCCTGCCCCGCCGTCATGAATCAGCAATTGCAGGCCATTCTCCCCGCGAATGCCCGCCGCTTCCAACGCGCTGAGGAACGCCAGCCAAGCCGCCTCATCTTCACTCTCCGCGAGCTGCCAGGCCAAGAGGACACAGTGGCCGCTCTCGGGCCACACGCCCAGCGCCAGCAAGAGCGGACGTTTGACGCGCGCTTTGACCAGCCGGCGGCGGCCCTTGCCATCGATCCGTATCTTGCCAGTGGGACGCAGTTGGGTGAGCCAGATGGCATCGACTTGCACAATGGGCGGAATCGTAGGGTCATCTTGCGCGAGCGGCGGCGCGCTTTGCAACTGATGGAGCCGACATTCCGCACATCTTCAACTAAGCTTATGATACAACATACAGTGATTCAAGCGGCAGAATCCACTAGATATTGTATAGCCCGCATGTGCTGAAAAGAAAAGGGGAGACAGTCGTCAACTCAGTCGAATTATTGCAGATCGCTGTAGACCTACATATAGGATCAAGTCTGCTAT
>JACCSL010000112.1 GCA_013812995.1 Ardenticatenales bacterium
CGCGCTGGGCTATCGCTACGATCCGGCCGCCAGCGAGGTCGAGCCAAAGCCGCTGGAGTTGCCTGTAGACGCCGCCGCACGCGTCCGCCGCACGCTGGAGCGGCTCCCTTCCTATGGCGCTAGCGAGCATGGCCCGCTGCTGTGCCGGACCGAGGTAGTACAGGGTGTGAGCACGGCGCTGGGGCTGCCCGCCCTGGATGAGGCGCAGGCGGAGGTCCTGCTCACGCGTGGGGTGGTCGGCCGTGAGCTGGTGCGGCGCGGCTACCAGACCACTGCCCTCTGGGTGAACGGTCGCCACCTTGCGCCGGCGCGCGAGGGGTATGACTACTATCTGCCGCGCGTACTCTCGGTACCTGCAACCCCCCAGCGGGTGATGTGGGCCGAGGGGTTCCGCGTCCACCTGCCCCTGCTGGTGCGCGACGGGGAGACGGTGGTCTATCTGGAACTGGTCGGCCCGCGCCAGGCGGTACACGCCAACTGGGCGGCGCTGCGCACGTATAACCGCGTCTTCCACGTCGCCGGGGCGCGCCTCTCGACCTGCAAGGAGGACGGGCTGACCACCCTGAAAGCCACGCTGCCCAGCGGCTGGGATCACTGGTGCCTGATCCACCGCCAGGCCTCCTGTGCCCAGATGACGCCCGGCCAGCCCTTCTACCTGGTGGACCTCAACCTCGCGCCGATTCCCGCGACCTTCTTTCCCTTTCTCAGCCACGCCCTGTCCCTGCCGCTCCTGGCGGGTTGGACCGAGTATCTGTGGGTGGAGGGCCGTCTGCGGGGTCTCGTCCAGCCCCTCTCGGTGGGCTGCATCGGGGCGGGCGGCTGGCGCGTCCATGCCGACGACACCGCTGGCTGGGAGGCCATCGTCTCGGAGGGCCTGCGCGAGCGCCTCCTCCTCTGGGAGGAGACCGCGTATTTGACGGACCAGACGCAGCGCGAAGAGCCATCGCTTGCTCCCAGCCACCCCACCTGACTCTCAGCTTCTCCCACACGACCCTGGTGCTTGCCGGGGTCGTTTTGTTTGCCCGAATGAAAGGAGGCCGCATCGTGGCCCGATTAGCCTCAGCCGCCAAAGGCGGTTTCTATCCGCTTCCCCCTGTTGTAACGGAACTCGTCCTGACGCACCTGGCCGCGCCGCAGGGCGGGCGCATTCTCGACCCCTGCGCGGGGGAGGGGGAGGCGCTGGCGACCCTGGCCGAGCGTCTCGGTCTGGAAGCCTACGGGATCGAGCTTCATCAGGAACGTGCCGCCGCCGCCACCGAGTGCCTCAGCACGCTCACCGGACGCAACCTACCGCTCTTGGACCCGCACGAGCGCCGTATCGTGGCGGGCGACTACCGTCTGGCGCGGGTGGCGCGCCACGGTGCCAACCTGCTTTACATAAATCCTCCGTATGACAGCGACCACGAGGACGGGCGGCTCGAATATCAGTGGCTGCGCGACACACGTGAGTGGCTCCAGCCGGACGGGGTGCTTCTCTTTGTCGTGCCCCAGCATGTACTTGGCTATGGCATGGTGGCGCGCTACCTCGCCTCCTGGTACCGTGACGTTACGGTATGGCGCTTTCCCGATGACGAGTACGAGCGCTTCAAGCAGGTGGTGCTCTTCGGTGTGCGGGCGGCCCACGCTGGTGCCCCTGAGGAAGAGGCGCTTGCGCGCTACCGCGAGATCGCCGGGGCGGGGGAGGCACTCGCAATGCTCGGAGCCCTCTCCGCTCCCACCTATACCCTTCCGCCCGCGCGGGTCAGCCCGGCCCAGTTCACCTTCCAGGCAGCCTGGGTCGAGCCAGCGGACGCGCTGGCCGAGGCCGGGCGGGTTGGCGTGCGAGCGCACGCCACCTGGCGGGGGCACCTCGCCCCGCGCGCGGCGGACCATCGGCCGGTGCGGCCCCTCATGCCGCTCAAGGTCGGCCATCTGGCGGGGCTGCTCGCGGCGGGCTTTCTGGACCACCAGCGGCTGGCCGATGGCACAGAAGAGCTGCTCGTGCGGGGGCGGGCGTACAAGCGGGCGCGCTACCAGGCCCGCGAGGAGGAACTGCCCGATGGGCGTGTGCAGCGGGTGCAAACCATGACCGAGCAGGTCGTGGTGGATGTGACCACGCTCGCCCCGGACGGAGCAGTGCAGTCGCTGACGGGCGCGAAGCTCGAAGCCTTCATGGCGCGCTGGCTGGAGCCGCTGACCAGCCACGTCGCGCGTCGCTACCCACCGCAGTACCCCTTCCAGCTCGGTCGGTATGCGGGGTGCCTGGCCACCCTCAGCCAGGCGCGGCGCATCCCGCGCACCGACCGCTACGGACTCATGCCTGCACAGCAGCACGCGGCAGCGGCCTGCGCGACACGCCTGGCACACCACAAAGACGCCATCCTGGTCGGAGAATGCGGATCAGGGAAGACGAGCGTTGGCGCTGCCGTGGCTGCACTCCTTGATGCCCCCCGTACGGTCGTGCTCTGCCCGCCGCATCTGGTCGAGAAATGGCAGCGCGAGGCGAAGATCGTCTGGCCCGCGCTTGAGGTATCGGCGCTCACGACGATCTCGGATGTGGCGCGTTTCTTCGCGCCTTCCGAAGGACCGCGTCTGGGGGTGCTCTCGCACTCCAAAGCCAAGCTCGCCTCCGGCTGGCGGGCCGCGTATGACAACTGGCTGCCTACAAAAGAGCAGCTCCTCGCCCCCTATGCGCTCCACCTGGTGGGCACCGCCAGCCCCGAGGAGCTGGAAACCTACTACACTGAGCACCTTGCCCAGCGCGCCCTGAAGTACGCGCGCTGGCGGGGGGTGCGCTGCCCGGACTGCGGCTCGCGTGTTGTGGGATCTGACGGGCTGCCGCTCGCGGCCTGGCAGATCGAGAAGCGGCGCAGTCGCCTGCACTGCCGCGCGTGCGGGGGGGCGCTTTACCAGTTCGACCGGAAGCGAGGCGCAAAGCAGTCGCCGGGCAGTTTCCGCGACCATGTGCGCCGCGAAGCCGAGCTACGCGCCTGGCGGGCCTCGTGTCCCGAGCCGGACGCGGCCCCGCCCACTTTCCCGGCCCCGGCGGGCTACGCGCGCTGGCCGCTGGCGCGCTATCTGCGCGCGCACCACGCGGGGGAGCTGGATCTCCTCCTGGCCGATGAGCTCCATCAGTTTGCCGGGATGGACTCGGATCAGGGGTACGCCTTCGCGGATCTGGCGGTGGCCGCGCGCCGCGTGCTGGGTCTCACAGGGACCATCTATGGCGGCAAGGCCTCGTCGCTCTTTCACCTCCTGTACCGGCTCTCGCCCGAGATGTGCCGCGCCTTCACCGATACGGAGGAGACGGGGCAGCGCCGCCTGCGCCACAAGCCGTGGGTCGAGCGCTACGGGGTCTTGCAGGAGATCGAGACGACGCCCGTGCGCGAGGCCGACGGGAAGCTCACCGCCAACCCGCGCTCGACGGTACGGGTGCAGGAGCTACCGGGGGCCAGCCCCGCCCTGCTGCCCTGGCTGCTGGACCGCGCAGTGTTCCTCAGCCTCGCCGACATGGGCTTCGCGCTGCCCGACTACGCCGAGATCCCGCTCGAGGTAGAGCTCTCGGAGCCCATGCGCGAGCGTTACGACGCGCTCTGGAAGGCACTGCATGACGAGCTGGCCGAGCGGCTGGTGCGCGGGGACAAGAGTTTGCTGGGGGCCTACCTCCAGTCACTGCTCAATTGGGTGGACAGTCCCTGGCGCGCGGAGGTGGTCCTCGACCCCTACGACAAGCGCGAGGGGCTGGGGGACCCGCGCGTCATCGCCCGCATCGCGGGACTTCCCGCCGAGCAGCTCTTCCCCAAGGAAGAGGCGGTGCTCGATCTGGTACGGGAGGAACGGGCGCGCGGGCGGCGCTGCGTCCTCTACGTCCACCAGACGGCGACGCGCGACATTACGCCGCGCTGGGTGGCGCTCTTCCAGGCGGCGGGCTTGAAAGCCGTCGTCCTCAAGTGTGCCCCGACCGAGCGCGAGGCCTGGCTGGCCCAGCAGGTGGCGGCGGACGTGGATGTGGTCATCACCCATCCGCGTCGCGTCGAAACCGGGCTGGATCTCATCGCCTTCCCCACCCTCATCTGGCTCGCCCCGGATTACTCGGTCTACACCACGATTCAGGCGTCGCGGCGCGCGTGGCGTATCGGGCAGGAAGAGCCCTGCAAGGTGTACTTTCTCTGCTACTCAGGGACGCTCCAGGCGGACGCGCTGCGGCTGATTGCGGCCAAGGTGGCGGCCACCCTGCGCGTGAGCGGGGAGATCGTGGCCACCGAGTCGCTGGCGGAGTTGGACGAGTTGGCTGCGAGCGACATGGTCTCGGCCCTGGCGAAGCTGGTGGTCGAGCGCGGCACGGGCGAGGTCGAGTCGCTGGAAGAGGCCTTTGCTGCCGCCAGTGCCGATCTGCGCGCCTCCCAGGCCGTGGTGGGCGGCTACCAGATGGCCGAGCCGGAGGGAGGGATCATCGAGGGAGTGGTGTTGGCGGAGGTCGAGGCAGATGTGCCAGTCCGCGCGACCCTACCCGCGCCGCTGGCAGGCGCAGCCCCGCCCCCGCTGGTCGCCCCGCCGCTACCCGTCCTGCCGGGAGCCAGGCCACATGTCGCGCAGCCCTCGCTCCTGGAGGTGACAACGCCGGTGTTGGCCTCGCCACCTATCGCCGAGGAAGTGTCTGCGGCAGTAGGTACCGAGCCAGAAGCGGCGGACGAGCCGGAAGGGAAGCCGCCCTTCCCGGTGCTACCCCTCGCGTTCCCGGAGGTAGGGGTGCCAACCCCTGCGCGCCATAAGGTGGGGGCAGGCTCGCTGTGGGAGGCGCTCCGCCATGAGCGCAAGGTGGCATGAGCGAGCGGACGCGCCAGTGGTTGGCGGTGCAGACGATGCTGCGCGGGCAGATGACCCGCGCCACCGCCGATCACCTCCTAGGCGGTGCCACCCTCATCGAGGCGGCGAGCGGGCCGAGGTGCTGGACCGTCCAGGTCCGCCACCCCGCGTCCCGGGCCTGGCTGGCGTCCCCGCACTGGGCGGAGCGCGTGGCCGAGGCAGCTGCGTATGTAACCGGACGCACCACCCAGGTGCGCTTCATTGTATATAGCAACTCACCGGGGGTGGGGGAGGCACCTCTACCCCCGCAAGAAGGAGATTTTCTGATGCAACACGACAAACGCGTGCGGGTGATCTCGCACATGACGCGGAGTGCCTTCCTCCATGTGGAGGATGCGCTTTCGATTGGCAAGCTGCGCCTCTTTGCAGGCAGCTACCGCAAGGGGCAGGGGGCCGAGGCGCTCCTGGTCCACTACCTGGATGTGCCGGACGCGCGGGTGGTGCTGCGCGCGCTGGCCGACGCGGTGCCAGGCTACCAGTACCGGGAGTACAAGGGTGGGACGCTTGCAGGGGGCCGGGCGGTAAGCCGGGTGCTCACCGTGCAGGCCCGGGAGGAGAAGCTCTTTGTGGAACTGGCGCACGGTCCCGGAACTCTCACCGCCACGGGGGCGGTCACACCCTCCCGCGTGGCCGACGCCGCCCTGCCGCACGAGACGGTGACGGTGGTTTTCTCGCTGCACCAGGCGCAGCGGCTCGCCGAGGAGGCGCTGGCCTACCTGGGGGCCTGGGATCTGGTGCGGAT
>JACCSL010001045.1 GCA_013812995.1 Ardenticatenales bacterium
GGACTCCTCCAAGCTGGCCGACTCGCCATCCTCGTTTCACAGACGTTAGCGCCAGGAAGCCCACGCATTCGATGCGTGGGAGGAATGGCGCGGCCTTGAACCGTGCAACGCCATTATCCCTGACTCCCCCTTTCTAAGAATAAGTATAGCCATCGACGCGGTGGAGAAGGCGGCAGTAACGATGACTGATACCCTCCACCAGGCCACTGGCAGTGCGGATATTGAAGCTGCCGATGGCGCGCACCGCGACGCGCCCGACATGGGTGCCCTGCTTCGCCTAAAGCGCCTACTGTTGGCTTACCACTGGGCACCACCGCTTTCACAATGTCGCCCGTCTGGAAGCCCTGCACCCGCTTGGCCTGTTTGGCGCGCGTGCGCGGAAAACCGTACTTATCCATCGCGCACATCTGGCGCGAGCCGTGGCCGGTCGCCCGAATCTGGAGGGGGCGCAAGCTGCCCGAAGTCCAGAGCGTCTCGGGCGTGCTGGCCCCGACACACGCCGCATCGAGCCAATGGGTTTTGGGCAAGCCGCGCGTGCTGCGGTTCCATTTGGTGCGTCCGCCCGTGCCCACTTCCACGGGCAAGCCCGTCGCCAGCAGTGCCTCGTAGAGCGCCCAGCGGGTGCTATTGACCACTGCCGCATCTTTAAGCGGCGCTTTCGCCTGCGCCAGAATCCGCGCCAATCGTTCCGGGTCATGCGCCAAAAAGTCGCGCACGTCCTGATCGCTCTTCTTCTGGTTGCAGGGCACACAGGCCAGCGTGAGGTTGCTAACCCGATGACTGCCGCCCCGCCCGCGCGCCACAATATGCTCCACCTCCAGCGGTACCTGCTGGGCGTCACAATAGGCACACTGCCGCCCCCACTTTTCCAACAAATACTGCTTGACCTCGTAGCCTGCCAGTTCGCCCTGTTGGTACTCGACCCCGCTGATTTCGGGGTTTTGGAGGGCTTGCGTATCGAAGCGCACGAATTCCAGTGAGAGTGCCTGAATGGGGCACAACCGACAGAGCCGCCGTACCCAGATCAGCACGTTCGCCACCCGGCTCGCCACCGAGGGCGGCAACCAACCCGCCCGCCGTCGTCGGTTGAGAAAGCGCGGCTTGCGATAGCGCGTCTTGCGGCCTCGGCGACTGCCCCGCACATTGGCGCGTTGGGCGAGCGCCGCGCGGATGGGCTCGCCCCGATGCTCCAGTTCTGCCGCCCAGACGATCTCGCCTGTGGCATCATTGACAATCGCCAGCCCGGAGACTTTACTGCCGGGGTCAATCTTGACGCGCAGCGGTGGTGCGACTGGCTCCTCCACCGTGCACAACAAGCTAATCGTAAACGGGTAGGCCCGATAGACCGCCGCCTGCCCATCGCGCAGTAGCTTGCGCGCCTTGGCCGGATGGCACGGCGCGAGCGGCTGCTTGTGGGTATCTAAGACGAAGACTTTGTTCATATTAAGACCCTCTACTTGCGTAGGTAAGGTGTGCCGCCTAAAAGCGCCTACTGTTGGCTCGCCAATGTTGCCCTGGCTTCGCCCAGAGGGCACCCGGCATAGCGCACTGTGTCCCTAGACCCTCGGGTTGCTTAACGCTAGGCGATAGAGCTTGGGGCTGGCTCGCACCCCAAGGTATCATGACCAGGATAACGTAGCCCTCAAGGGGCTTAGGCAATGGTCAGCACGGGCTTGTCGTGACAAGCCCACGGATTCCATCCGTGGGTCGCTGACACATCCCTCGCAATCTGTAGTGCTTTGGGAAAGTATATCACACCCGACCTTTGAATGGCACCTCTGAGCTTAGGAACCATTGCAGACTCCCCTGTTCCTTGTTACACTCAATTCCAAGAGAATCATCGACTAGAAAGCACACTGATGGACAATCATCCGGCTCGCCTGTTTCCTCACTCCCTGGAGCACCTCCATCAACTCTATCAGACTCTGAGTACCTATGCACCATCCGAGGTGCTTCAGCGCGAACTGCGCGCAGATGCGCCGCCCACCTACGAGCAGCGGGATGCCTCACTCCTCTTTGCCGACGTGAGTGGCTTTACGGCCCTCTCCGAACGGTTGGCAGGAGTGGGACGCGAGGGGGCCGAGCAGGTAACTGATGCCATCAACCAGTACTTCTCTGCCATGCTGGAGATTCTCTCCGAGTATGACGGCTCTGTTCTCAAGTTTGGCGGGGATGCGCTGGTCGTCGCCTTCTACCAGACGGAGCACGCTCGCCAGGCAACGAGTGCGGCGCTGACCCTGCAGCAACGCATGGGACAATGGCAGGCAAAGATCTCCCTTGGAAAGGTTCCGCTGCGGCTAGGCATTGGCCTGGGCAGCGGCGAATTGCTCATCCTGCGTCTCGGAAACAGACAGCGCCGGGAGATTGTGTTGCTGGGGACCGCCGCCGAGGAGATCGCGCATGCTGAGGAGCTGGCCGCCGCAGGCGAGATCGTGGTAGGCCCTACCACGCTTTCCGCCCTCCCACCCACATGGGTGCAGCGGCAGGAGGAAGCAATGGGGTGGGTGGAACCGACCATGTCTCCAATGCCCCCCTCGGCCAGAAAAACCCGCGTTTTGCCGCCTCTCAGCCCCCACCTCGCGGAAGTAGAAGCCCAGGTAGAAACCCTCGCCACCTACCTGCCCGAGGGGCTGCTGGAGCGGCTGCTGCTGGACCCATCGGCGCAGCTTGAGGGAGAGCATCGTATGGTGACGGTGCTCTTTGTCAATGTGGTCAACCTGCCCGCCTACCCGCCCACCGACGACGGGCGCGCGGCCATCCTGGCGATTCTACAGGACTATTTCGTGACCATGCAGGCCATCATTAGTCGCTTCGGCGGCGCGGTGAATAAGATTGATGTGGCCCACGAGGGATACAAACTGATGGCACTCTTCGGGGCTCCCATCGCCCACGAGGATGACGCGGTGCGGGCCGTGCAGGCAGCGTTGGCCATGCAGGGGGCTATACCAGAGCTGAATCAGCGCGCCAGTGAGCAGTTGAGGGCATCGGTTTCCCTGGACCAGTGCATTGGCCTGAACAGCGGAATTGTCTTCGCTGGCAATGTGGGAACCAACGCCCGCCGGGAATATTCCGTGATGGGAGACCATGTCAACCTCGCCGCCCGCATCATGGGGCAGGCAGAGCCGGGCAGCATTCTCATCAGCGCCGAAACAAAGTATTTTCTCCCTGCCACCACACCGCTGACCGCCGTGCCGCCCGTGCGCGTGAAGGGAAAACTCAAGCCGGTGCCTCTCTTCCTCGTGGGCCACTGGGACATGCTACGCCCCCTCGCGGTACAGCAGCGCGCCCCCTTTGTGGGACGCAGCAAAGAGTTGGCCCTCATGAACGAGGCACTTGGGCGAGCCGCCGGGGGACATGGACAGGCTCTCTACCTGCATGGCGAGGCAGGAATCGGCAAGAGCCGCCTATCCATCGAGCTTCTACCCGGTACAGACGCCTTTCTGCTCCTGGAGGGACGCTCTCTCGCTTACGGCTTCAATATTCCCTATCATCCCTGGCGACCCATACTGCACACCTTGTTGGCCATCGACATTAACACCCCACCGGACCTTCAAGCCCAGGCGGCCCACGAGGGGCTGGCGAGGCTCTTGCCAGATCAATTGCACCTGTTTCCCCTGCTGGGTCCCATCCTCGGCTTCGACATTCCTCACACACCAACCACCGCCCAACTTTCCCCGGAACTGCGCCAACAGCGGCTGCTGGCCGTGGTGAGCGACCTCTTCCAGGCCAGAGCCGCGCAGCAGCCCTTGCTGCTGATCATGGATGATGTGCAGTGGTTGGACGATGTCTCGGCCAGCCTGCTCGCCTTTATCATTCGCCAGATTGGGGAGACGGCGATTCTGGTGCTCATCCTGGGGCGGCTCCATCCCAAAGAGCAGTTGGTGGGGCAGGGAAGCGATCTACCAACGCTTCCCTTCTTCGCTATGTTGGAAATACAGGAGCTCTCTCGGAATGAAGGGCTGGCACTGGCTCAGGAGCTTCTGTCCCATCGCGGCCTCTCCGAGTCAGAGCAGCAACTCATCTTGGAGCGCGCGGGCGGCAATCCGCTCTACATCGAGGAGTTGGCAGAGGCCCTCGCCAATGGGGGCAGCGAGGTACCGGATACCCTGCATGGGCTGATTATGAGCCGCATTGATCGTCTATCGGAGAGCCATCGCCGGGTGCTCCAGGTGGCGAGCGTGGTGGGGCGGCGCTTCGATGAGCCGATGCTCTGCGGGGTTTATCCCTACAGCGACCAGCAAGTGCTGGAGATACACACCCATTTAAATTATCTGACGGAGCAGAGGCTACTGGACCTGGAGCGCCCCGATCCTTTCCCCCTCTACCTGACTGACTGACAAAACGTGAAGAGGCGCATTTTCCCTCCGACGCAGAGCGCCTGTACTCTCTGAACCTGATCAAAGGAAAAGGAGAGTGGAGATGGAAAATACGCCTCGGCTGTATGATACGCT
>JACCSL010001031.1 GCA_013812995.1 Ardenticatenales bacterium
GGCAGGGGTATTGGTCGGGGCCACCGTCGCGGTCGCTAGCTGCTCCAACTCTACGGCGTAGGCGACGATATCCTGCTCGTCCTCGTTGGCGGCCTTGAACACGGTTCCAAAGGGGAAGTATACCTCGATGGGCTTGTCCGTCGTGTTCTTCAGCGTCAGGGTGCCCCGCCCGTGGTAGGGCTCCTCATCAGGGCGGACCGTGTCTGTCTCGACGAAGCTAAAATCTGAGCTGGTGGCCTGGATTGACCCATCGGCCACGGCCTCGTCCAGCGAAATTCCGCGATCAGTCCGAAGCGCACTCAACGATCCATCCTCGCTGTCCGTGAGCAGTTTGGCTGCCGTTTCTTCCACAGGGAGTTCGTCGTCAGGGTACAACTCTGTCGCCGGTGTGTCCTCGCGTAGGGACCAGACTGCCAGCTGGAGAGCCAGCGGCTCGTCTTCCGCCATGTCGTTTTCAATTGCCTCGCGGACAACCTGCAGGACACTTTCATCTGCACGCCCGTCCGGCGTTCCCAGCGTTGTTGGGAAAGCCTTGCCAAAGTCCAGGCAGAAAGTCTCGAAGGCGAGCGTGGCGGTCCCATTGGCGGGCACCATCACAGAGGTTTCCCCAAGAACAAAGTCCCCCGGCCCCTGGGCATAGCCGGGTGGGGACGCCGCGAGGAAAGCGACGAGCAACAGCGTCAGAGCGAAAAAGCGTTTGAAAGTCATGGTTGACAGCCCTCTCTGTATGGTAATGATGGATTTCATCTGATCTCTCTATATCAAGTTACATGCCATCAAACAGTCCAATGCCCTTTTCAGGTTGACAGCAGAGGCTTTGCCATGTCATACTTGCCCCTCTATGATTGTCTCTTGTCTCTACAAAGGTAAGGTGTTTCTGACGATGAAGACCCTCTCTCTCCCTCGCTGGCTCCTTTTGCTTGGAATGGCTTTGGTGCTTGTTCCTATGGTTCGCTGGGGGATGACCCCCGCTCGAACAGCGGCTCAGAATACAGAGAAGGCTTATCTTCCTGTATCCCTGATGCCTATGCCCACCCCCACCGCGACGGCCACCGCGACCCGTATCCCCATCCCCACGGGCTCCATTATTCCGAACGATGAATATTACGGGGACCTATGGGGCATGACTCGGATGCGTGCGCCCGAGGCATGGACTATCTCTACCGGCCAGGAGGTTGTCATCGCCATCCTGGATACAGGCATTGATTACACCCATCCCGAGTTTACCGGCAGGTTGGTTTCTCCCTCGCTCTGGTATGATTTTTCCAATAACGATACTGACCCGATGGATGGGGAAGGTCATGGAACCCATGTTTCCGGAAGTGCTGCGGCTGCCGCCAACAATGGTGTGGGGGTTGCTGGCGTTGCGTGGAATGCGCGCATCATGCCGCTCAAGGTGCTGAATGATGAGGGCAGCGGGTATCTGTCCTGGTCAACCGCTGCCATCGAGCACGCAACGAATAATGGTGCCAAAATCATCAACATGAGCCTGGGGAGCGAGTCCTACAGCGGCCCGCTTCAGAGTGCCATTGATTACGCCGTCTCGCGGGGTGTGGTGGTCATCGCTGCCTCGGGCAACTGTCACCAGGTAGGCAACGGGTGCGATGCGGCGGACCCCGTCACGTACCCTGCCGCCATGAGTGGTGTTATCGGCGTTGGAGCGACGACGCGGGAGGATGCTCACGCTTCCTACTCGACTATGGGCTACTATGTGGATGTGAGTGCGCCTGGTGGCGATTACATTGGCGATCACGATCTCGGATCCCTGATCTTAAGCACCATTCCCACGCATGTATTCCAGGAAGGGTACGCCTGGGGAGCTGGAACCTCGATGGCTGCCCCCCATGTTACCGGGGTAGCCGCACTTCTGCTTAAAGAGCGTCCCTCGCTTACGCCAGGGGATATCGCGTTTATTCTTGGAGCCACCGCCGCAGACCTTGGGGCAGCCGGGCGCGACGATGCCTTTGGTCATGGGCGCGTGGATGCTCGGGCTGCTCTAGAGTCGGTCTGGTACATGAACAACCCCCGCATCGCGCCGGAGCCCATCGTACAGGCCGCGCCTGCCACCAACTGTAGCGTAGCTCATGCCTCCGATCGCCTGATGCTGCGCCAGTCGGCGGCGGCCACCCGCGCCCGGCAGAGCGTGCTCGACAATGTGCCAACCGAGATTCTCCATGACCTCTCCGAGTGGCAGGTGCTGAAGGTTCCTACCGGCCAGGCCTGTTCGCTAATGAAGGCCCTCAATGCAAGCGGTGGGCAGGTCGTTGCCGAGTTGGACCCGCTGGTATCTCTCTCGCCGCACGAGATGTTTTCCACCCAGAAATAAGC
>JACCSL010001050.1 GCA_013812995.1 Ardenticatenales bacterium
ATGGGAGCACCCTGCTCTTTCTTGCAGGGGCACTTCTGTTCCCCGTGGGGCTGCTATTTTTGAGCACCTTCACCCCCTCTCCTCTCTACCATATACGATATGTGTTTACCTATTCGCCTGCCTTTTACCTGTTGCTGGGAATGGCCTTCGCGGGATGGACTCGCGAGGCCCATCTGCGGGCGCGGCTGCCTGGAGCTGTAGTGGTAGGGTTTCTGCTGCTGACCCCGCTCCTGTTACTCTCAGGGGAATCGCTGCAACGCTTCTGGAACGATGACCGGTATGCCGCTGATGATCTTCGAGGCGGAGTTAAGGGCATTCAGGAACGGTGGCGGGCGGGTGACCTCCTGCTCGTCAATGCGGGGTACAGCTACACAGCGGTCAACCACTATCTGGAAGCCCCGATTGCCTGGCAAGGACGTCTGGTGGATTGGCGAGGCCCAGCGGAAAGTGAGGGATTGACCGTCCTTCAGAGTGGCTCCATTGGCGGCGCATCGTCTCTGGGCTGGGGGCTGCCCGAGAGTGATTTCTATGCCACTACCGAGGGAGAGACCCTGAGCCGCCTCGACCAGGCCGCCCAGCAGGCCCCACGGCTGTGGCACCTGCGGCTCTATGACACCGTCACCGATCCGGAGGGGGTGATTCGGTCCTGGCTGGAGGAACATGCCCTGCTTTTCTATGACCAGGTACTAACCGGAGAAAGCAACGCGCGGGCCCAAGGGTGGTACTTCCCGCCATCGCCGGAGCAGCGCCCCAGCCGCGCCATCTCGACGCGTTTCATGGCACCGAATGGCAGCGGCAGCACTTGGCTCACACTGCATGGCGTGGATGCGCCCGGCGATATTCGCGATGGCGGGAGCTGGGCGGACCTGACACTGTGGTTGCAGGGCAACCCGGCAATGGATCCCTCGCTGCGTTTCTCTGTCGGGCTCTTCGACACGACCCCCGCCCATCGGCAGTGGGCCGTCGCGGATGAGCAGCCACTTGGCCCCTTGCTCTCTCTGCAAGAGGTTCCCGGTATGCAGCGCTGGCCGGTGCGTCTCCCCTTGCCGCAGGGAATCCCCCCCGGGAAGTACGAGGCGCGGCTGAAATTCTATCGTCCCTCAGATGGGGCCGTACTGGAGGGTCAGGGAGAGCGTATGGAGAATCGGGAGCAGGTGCGCATCGCCGTCGTCGAGATCGGACCAACGCCTTCTAGCGATGTTGCCCCCAAAGTAGGCACGCCCCTAGAGGCCGATTTTGGCGCGCTCCACCTACTGGGCCATTCGATTCCGGCTGGCCCGTGGGAGCCGGGAGCCTCCATTCCCATCGAGCTTGTCTGGCGCGTGGCTGAGCCCGCCGAGGATTCTCTGCGCACCTTTGTCAGCTCCAATGCGCTCTCCGCCGATGACGGGGGCGTTGCACAGCTCTACCCCCCGTCGCAGTGGCAGCCGGGCGGCATTGTCCGCGACATCCACTATGTGACGGTCGCGCCAGATGCCACGCCGGGCGACTACCCGCTCTCCCTGCGTGTCAGCCAGGGCACCACCACCATTCCGTGGACTCAGGGTTTTTTCCGCAGCGGGGAGCTGCTGACGATTGGCACCCTTACCATTCGAGACCGTCCTCGTGTGTTCGAGCCGCCAGAGATTGCCACCGCATTGGATGTCACGTTCGGGGATAGCATCCAGCTTGTTGGCGCAACCTTGCCCGCCCCTCGCTATCGGCCCGGCCAGGAGGTACCTCTGATGCTGCACTGGTATGCGGTGACACGCCCGGCGGGCCGCTACAAAATTTTCACCCATCTCATCGGCCCGGACGGCAACCTGCGCGCGCAGCGCGACCTGGAACCGGGCGATGGTCGGTGGCCCACCAGCGGCTGGGCGCGTGGGGAATATGTGAGCACGTCCTATTCGGTTTCCCTGCCCGCCGATGCGCCTCCTGGACAGTACGAGGTGCGCATCGGCCTTTACGACCCCATCACTAATGAGCGAGTGCCGCTCGTTGGCGCGAATAGCGACGCGGAATCTCGCTATTTTATGGTAGGGACGATAGAGGTCGGTGAGGTGGATTGACCGAATGACCCCGCCGCAAGCCACGCCGTTTGAACGGTCGTGGTAAGGCAGATTTCTGGTTTTGGTTTCAACCAGCATTTGCTGATATACCGCAGTGTATAGTACAATTGCGGTTATGAACGACAAAAAAGCAACCAGTGTTCGCCTCACTTCAGAGGGGAAACGCCTCCTTGAGGAATTGGCTAAAAAATTTGGCATCTCGCAGGCGGCGGTCTTGGAAATCGCCATTCGTAAGTTTGCGGAACAGGAAAATGTCGCGTGATACGAACTCACATTATCCCGTGCCAGTTGGCAAAAGAACAGGCCGATGCGTTCAACCTGGCCAGCGGGCGTGTCTACACAGGCGTTCTCATTTCCCATTGGCGTGTCGTGCGCAAGAAACGTATCTGGCTCTCCGAGAAAGCCGGGACCCGGTGGAGCGACCACCGCACGACGGCCAGTCTGCACGCGCACAGCATTGATGCCGCACAACAGGGCTTCTATAAGGCGTGCCGGACCACACGGGCGCTGCGGAAGGCCGGTTACCCGGAGGCCAAGTATCCGCATTGGCCGAAGAAATTCCGTACCACCATCTGGAAAAACACGGCCATCAAGCACGAGGGTCAGGCGCTGCTTTTGTCGAATGGACGGGGCAACGAGCCGATTACGCTCCTCCTGCCTAATCACCTGGGGGATGTGCTACGGGTGCTAGAGGTGCGTCTGGTCTACGATAAGCGTGCCCGGCGCTACACCTGGCATCTGGTCGTCGAGAATGGCAAGCAATCCAAGGCCGCGCTAGGCTCAAATGTGGTCAGCGTCGATTTGGGCGAGGTGCACCCGGCCGTCGTAGGGGATGAGCACGAAAGCGTCATGGTGACCTGCCGCGAACGGCGTCATGAGCAGCAGGGCCACGCCAAACGCCTTGCCACGCTGAGCCGCGCCCTCAGCCGCAAGAAAAAAGGGAGCCGACGGTACAAAAAGCTCGTGCGCGCCAAATCGCGCATGAAGGCCAAGCACAAGCGGGTCATGCGCGATATGGAGCACAAGGTCAGCCGCGCGATTGTGGAGGTGGCCGTGGAGCGTGCGGCCAACACGCTCGTCATAGGTGATGTACGCGATATTGCGGATGAAGTCGCCCTTGGCAAGCGTACCAACCAGAAGATTAGTGGCTGGAATCACGGCAAAATTCGTGCCTACACCACATACAAAGCCGAGGCCGAAGGCATTGTCGTGGTGCTGCAAGAGGAGCACTACACCAGCCAAACCTGTCCGACCCCCAGTTGTCGGCAGCGACACAAACCGAGGGGGCGCACATATCGCTGCCCGTCCTGTGGCTTTCAGTCGCACCGCGATGTGGTCGGTCAAGTCAATATTTTGTCGAGCTTCAAATATGGCGCACCGGGTCACATCCCCACCCCGCCCATTATCAAGCATCGTATGCCGCATAATCTGCGGCTCATGCGTAGACGCCGGGACACCGGCCAGGCGCTTGCGCCTGTAGCTCGTCGCTCTTCGGGGCCGCGAGAAGCCGCGGGGCTTTAGCCCTCGCGGAGTGTCACGAAAGGCAGGGTCTCATAAGTCCTATATTATCCGAGCCGAGGCCAGCGCGTTACGAATCCGCGTGGCCGCCGAGTCTGAGTCGGGAGCCCTTGCGGTGACGGTCCGGGCAGAAGCGCAGGCGAAGGCCAATGCGTTGCTGGCGCAGAGTCTCACGCCAGCCCTCATCCAGTACCAGCAGCTCCAACAGTGGGATGGTCGCCTACCCGTCTTCCAAGGATCGAATGCCAGCCCTCTAATTGATGTTTCCTCCTTCGTTCCTGCGCCCAGCACTGCCCCTACGCCCGATACAACTCCATAATACCGACGCATGAGTCATCGGGGAGAGTCACCACTCTCCCCGATTGTTTTCCAGAGCCAAAAATGAAGCGGGGATGGTTTCCACTAAAGGCCAATTTGCGCTACTGTCTCCCGAATCATTCCGACTAACAGG
>JACCSL010000013.1 GCA_013812995.1 Ardenticatenales bacterium
AAGGCCGGGGAGAGGGCTCCGCTAGCACGCTTCCCCTCTTCCATACCACAAATTCCGTCAGAAGCAGTTACGTTTTACGTTTTACGCATTACGTTTTACCAAACAAATAGCGCAGCGGGTGCTCCGCGCGGGCGCGCCACGACCGCTCATTGTGGTCCCCCCCCTCTGCCTTGAGGTAATGGAGGGCCGTTTTCGGGACGCCATGCTCCCGCATGTAGCTCATCACAGCCTTGATATGGCTGCCGATGCGTGCCTCGTGACTGACGGAGCCATGATCGAGGTAAAGGCGCATGGGTTGGGGCGGGATGGCGTGGCGGCGCAGCCAGGTATTGGGACCACCCATGCGCCACAAAATCCATAGCGCGGGCGAGAGGCAGGCCGCACCAAAGAAGTGGCTTGGGTGTTCCATGAGCAATGCTAGAGAGATTAGAGCGCCCAACGAGGAGCCCATCGCCGCGTTGCTCCGCTCGCCCCGTGTACGAAACTCGCGGTCAATGACGGGGCGCAACTCCTCGACGATAAAGCGTCCATAGTCGGAGCCTCGGTCCATCGGGTTATACTCATGCATGCGGTCAGGCGAATTGTAGATCGCCACCATGATAAAGGGCTCAATCTCGCCCCGCTCGATGAGCCGCATGGCGGTATTGTCTACCTGCCAGTCTTCCCCGGCGAAGGAGGTGGCCGGGTCGAACTTGTTCTGCCCATCCTGAAGGTAGAGCACGGGGTAGCGACGATCCGGGGCCGAGGCATAATCCGGCGGCAACCAAACGAGGACATCGCGCGGGTGTTTCAGGTGTGCCGAGGGCACTGCCGACCAGCGAAGCACCCTGCCTACGACGCCCGGTGCGATGTAGGGCTCAAAATGCGGAGTGAGAGATAAAGAGCCGCGTGAAGAATCGCGTGGTTTTCTCATGGGTTGCATCGTCCATACAGGTCTGAGAGTTTTGCCAGCCAAGCCGCGTTCTCTGCGGAGAACATCTCCTCAGTGGCGCGCCATTGCCAGTTGCCGCCGGGCCGCCCCGGCAGGTTCATGCGTGCCTCATTCCCCAGTTCCGCGATATCCTGCATGGGTACAATTGCCGTGTCCGCGACAGAGGCAACGATTGCCCGCGCCATTGCCCAGACGACCTGTGCCTCGCTCGTGTCGAAGTAGTCCAGCACCCGCTGCTGACTCTCTTCATCCAGGCTCTCGAACCAGCCGCGCGTGGTGTCGTTGTCGTGGGTGCCCGTATAAGCCACCGTGTTCTGCACATAGTTGTGGGGCAGGAAGTTGCTGGAGATGTCCGCGCTGAAGGCAAACTGAAGGATGCGCATTCCGGGATATGCGAACTCGTCGCGCATGGCATCGACCTCCGGCGTGATCACGCCGAGGTCCTCGGCGATGATGGGCAGCGGCCCCAATGCGTCGCGCACCTCGCGAAAGAGAGCGGCCCCCGGCCCCGTACGCCATTCCCCATTGACAGCGGTGGGCGCGTTCCCTGGAATGGTCCAGTACGCCTCGAAGCCTCGAAAATGGTCCAGTCGCACCATATCTACCAGGTTGAAGATGGCGCGGAAACGCTCGATCCACCACTCATACCCGCTTTCCTCCATCATGTCCCAGCGGTAAAGCGGGTTGCCCCAGAGTTGCCCCGTCTCCGAGAAGTAGTCGGGCGGAACCCCTGCCTGCACCTCCAGCGAGCCATCGTCATTCAGAGAGAACAACTCGCGATTGGCCCAGGCATCTGCGCTGTCGTGGGCGATAAAGATGGGAATGTCTCCGACTATCGACACCTCTTTCTGGTGTGCGTAGGCGCGGAGCGTGATCCACTGTTGGAAGAAGAGGAACTGGAGGAAGCGCTGATAGGCCATCTCGTCTGCGAGTGCCTCGCGGTGCGGGTCGAGGCGCGTTTTGTCGTGTGTGCGCACCTCTTCAGGCCACTCTTTCCACGGCCCACCGCCAAAATGCGCCTTCAGGGCAATGAAGAGCGCATAGTCCTCCAGCCACTCCTCATTCGCCGCCACCCACGGCTCGTAGGAGGGGTGCGGCTGTGTCTGGAAGCGGGCGAATGCCTGGCGAAAAAGCGACTCCTTCCAGTCGATGACCTCGCCATACTCGACGTGAGCCGTGGGAAAGGAGGGCGGCGTGGACAGCTCTTGCTCGGTCAGCAACGCCTGCTCCAGGAGCCGCTCCGGGCTGATGAGCAGCGGGTTCCCGGCGAAGGCCGAAAAGCTCTGATAGGGGGAGTCGCCATAGCCCGTGGGGCCAAGGGGCAGCACCTGCCAGAGGCGCTGCCCGGCCTCCTGGAGCCAGTCAACGAAGCGGTACGCGGCTGGCCCCAGGTCGCCGATGCCATAGGGGCCAGGCAGCGAGGTGGGGTGAAGCAGAATACCGGCGCGGCGGGGAAATCTCATAGAAACCTCATCAATTAGAGCGCAAGCCAGCGATAGGCAAAGGGAGGCAGGGTCAGCTCGTAGGGGGCCGATGTGATGGCGATATAGCTCTCCGTCGAGAGCAGGTCGCGTGGCTGTCGGCCCGCGTAGCTTTGTAGCGGTAGGGAGAAGGATTGGGGCTGCTCCGATAGGTTGTGCAGCGCCAGAATCGTCTCATCCCCGTGCTCGCGCATGATCGCCAGTATAGTTGAATTGTCAACTTCCAGAAAACGATGGCCCCCCTGCCCGAGCGCGGTATGGGCCTTGCGCACGGCGATGAGATGGCGCATCGTCGAGAGCAGTGAGTCTGCTTTCTCGCGCTGCGCGGCCACATTGACCACGCTGGAATGGTACTCGGGGGCATCGACCAAGGCGTTGTAGAAAAGGTGGGGCGAGGCGGTCGAGAAGCCCGCGCCGGGGCTGTCATCCCACTGCATAGGTGTACGCACGCCGTGGCGGTCCGGCAGGTCGACCTTGTCGCCCATGCCAATCTCGTCCCCGTAGTAGACAATGGGCGAGCCGGGCAGCGTGAAGAGAATCGAGTTCGCCAGTTCTATTTTGCGCTGGTCATTGTCCAGCAGCGGCGCGAGGCGGCGGCGAATACCGAGGTTGATTCGCATGGGCATCTCCGGCGCGTACTGCTCCCACATCCACTGCCGCTCCTCCTCCGTGACCATCTCCAACGTCAGCTCATCGTGGTTGCGCAGGAAGGTGACCCACTGCCCCTGCGTGGGGATGTCCGGCGTGCGGTGCATCACATCGATAATCGAGGAGGCATCCTGCGCCTTGAGGGCCATGAAGATGCGCGGCATGACGGGGAAGTGGAAGCACATCTGGCACTCCGGCTCTTCTTCGGTGCCGAAGTAGGGCTGCACCTCGTGTGGCAACATGTTTGCCTCCGCCAGAAGCACGCGCCCCGGATATTCCTTGTCGATCATGCGGCGCACACGCTTGAGATAGTCGTGCGTCTCGGGTAGGTTCTCGCAGGAGGTTCCCTCACGCTCGATGAGGTAGGGCACAGCGTCGGCGCGGAAGCCATCCAGCCCCTTGGCGAGCCAGAAGCGTACGATGTCTTCCATTGCTGCCTGCACCTCGGGATTGTCGAAGTTGAGGTCGGGCTGCTCCGCGTAGAAGCGATGCCAGAAGTACGCACCGCGCTGCTCATCCCAGGCCCAGTTAGCGGGCTGATGGTCCACGAAGATGATGCGCACACCCTGGTA